>CAJZGQ010000001.1 GCA_916048115.1 uncultured Streptococcus sp.
TGACACATTTTTGGCGTTCCTTGGCCAACTTCTTCAAAATGGCAATGATGTCACCCGCTGTCTGTTCATCTAAGTTTCCTGTCGGCTCATCTGCCAAGATGACTGGTGCTTCTGAAACGAGCGCACGCGCAATAGCCACCCGTTGCTGTTGCCCTCCAGACAATTGAAGAACATTGCGTTTGATTTGCGTTTCATCCAATCCCAATTCCAAGAGAATGTCTTTTCCAGCTTGTTTGTTGACCAGGCGGACATTTTCAAGTGGCGTCAAATAATCAATCAAATTGTAATTCTGAAAGACCAGGGAGACATGGTGCTTGCGGTGGTAGCTAGACCCTTTGGTCTGGATGTCCTCCCCATCAAAGAGAACCTGCCCCTTCTTGGGATTGTCCAGACCAGCCAAGAGGGAGAGGAGGGTCGATTTCCCTGCTCCAGACTGACCGATAATGCTGTAAAAGGTCCCATTTTCGAACTGATAGTTCACGTCTGAGAAGATCTCTTCTTGGTAGCTTTGGTAGCTATAGGATACATGTTTGAGTTCTAACATAGGTGTCATTTCTCCTTAACTCATTTTTGTTAATATTTCTTTTGGGCTCTTGCGCCAGATCATGCTGGTCGTTACACCGAGCGACAGAAGGATCAAGCACAAGAGACTAGCATAGGCGATTCCTAAGGAAAGGCCTTGAGGGATTTGGTTGAGCAAGTCTAGGGTCTGCTGTTGACCGGTCTGTCCGACAAACTGCTCTAAGAAACGATGGCTAACCATCCGCCCGATGAGAAAGGCTGGGATCACCGCTAGTAAGGATACCAGCACCACTTCCAAGAGGAACTGTCTAAAGATCCGGCCCTTGCTCTTTCCAATGGATAAGAGCACCCCGATTTCGTGGATCCGCTCCCGTGTCCAGAGACTGAGTAAGAGCGATAGAGCACCGGCTCCCGTCACCAGGAGAACGACCATCATGATCCGCACCAGGCCTTCTAGGGTCTGAGAGGATTCCTTCATCTGGTCAAAGGCCTTGCGATCTTCGACCACGCGCAGAGACTGCCAATCCAGATCCAAGCTTTTGACTTGCTTCAAGAGGGCATCGATTTTCTCAGGATCTTTGACCCCAAAGGTAACCTGGGTCACTTCTTGCTGACTGAGACCTAGGAGCTTGGTCGCATCCTCATAAGGGAGGTAGACTTGGTTTTCACTCAGATCAGAGGTCATCCCTGTGAATTTTTCCTGTTTCTTACCCGAAAAGATACCTATGATTTTAAAGGTTTGCTCTTTGGCGGGAGTCTCCCCCATCTGAAAGCTGGATAAGGTCAAGGAATCTCCGACCTTTAGCTTGTTCTTCTTAGCCAACTCTTCGTGGATCAAGATCTGGCCGCGAGCCTGATCGGATAAGTGCTTGCCTTGCACCAGTTGGAAACTGCTACTGCGGAAATCCAGGTGCTGGTCTGTCTTCTGGGTAAAGACAGCGCCTAGCGCTTGCTTGGCTTCCTGCCCCAAATCGTCTCGCTCCACCGACTGCTGTCCCGTCACCGCTTCTTTACCAAGAATGCGAACGGGACTTTCATATTGAGGAACCATGGCTCCCACCCCAGCTAGTCGCTGCACCTTTTCAGCCTCCTTCAGCGCAAAGGGAGTATTCCCCTGCTTACTGGTCAGGGCAAAACTGGTCCCAGCCGACTGTTTGATATGTTCCTCCAGCCTTCCTCCTACTTGCATCAGTGAAAAACAGAAATATAAGCAAGAGAGGATCAAGAGGAGAATCAGAAAGAGAACCAGATTCCTCGTTCTTTTTCGAGTAATATAGGCAATTGCCTGTTGTAAGAGCATGAACTCACCCTCCATTTCAAAGCCCACAGCAATGCAAAATGGGCGCTTTCATCATTTGTTATAGTTATTATAGAAAAGAAATGTGAAATGTTTATGAAATAGAAAAAAGTTTCCTAGATTTTCTAGGAAACTTCAGATTGAGAAAAAGTCACCAGAGAAACTTTCCTTAGGTGAGGACGGACGTCAGCGAACTTCTTCGAAGTTCCATGACTTAGTTTTGGACCTAAAGTTCCAAAACTCCCGAGTGCTAGAAACAATTGTGTTTCTAGCACTTTTCTCACAGCAGAAAGTTTCAGCATATGTTTGAATAAGGTTAAAAGCCTATATCATTTATTCTTTTCAGCATCACTTAGTTTTTTAGCAAAAAAAGTTATGCTACTTTCTATAGTTTTCTAGAAATATAGGAAACTTTATTCGATTTACATAATATTTCGTAAATCATACGTCCCACTTGCTTGACCTTATTTTTCAAAGACTCCTCCTTCTTGGATTCTTGAAAAGATCTTATCGGTCAGTCGAACATTCAAGAAGCTCCATAGGGCAAAACCACCAAACGTAAAGAGATAAATAGCTGTCAGTAAGCGTTCGGGACTACTGAGACTGATATAGATCACCGCCAAATTGAAGAAGACAAGAAAGATGGTTTGAATAGGATTTAAGAGAGCAATGAGGAAACTATTCAGACAGACTTTTCTTGTAGGGGCTTCAAAGAGCCCGATATAAGGGAAGATCAAGGTCATCCCTCCACATAGAAGGACGATAAAGGGAAGCAAAATCCAAATCCCATACTCATTTAAAAAGGCCGTATTTGAAAAAAGACAGTAATCCAGATATAGTAGCACTGATAAGCCTAGACAAGTCAGCCAAATCATCGTCGCTTGCTTGAAATTAGCGCGAAAAAGACGGAAAAAATGAAAGACGAGATCCGTATCTTCTCCTTTCAACAAGCGGTGCCACATGGTTGCTAAAGCCGTAACCGATGCACCGATCGTGAGAACTGGAAGGCAACAAACGATAAACAAGGTATTCAAGATAATGATGTCTGTAAACCGGGTCAAGGCCTTGACCAAGCGTCCATCCAATGAAAATAATTTTTGCATCTTCTTCTCCTTGTTCTTCATCCCTATTTCTGCCACTTCCTCCATGGAAGCACTCAGGGGCTTTAGGCCCCTGAGATACTTACTTTTATGAGTTTAGTTCCTATTACTTCACTTCTTTTTGGTAACGATCATAGGCATCTTGTTGAATCTTCATAAAGTCATCAATGCCCATCTTCTTCAAGGTTGCTTTGTAATCGTCCCATTCCTTTTCGATGCCCCCTTCGACTACCCATTTAGAAGCTTGTTGGGTAACATAGGAGTTGATATCGACATAAATAGAGGACAATTTGTTCAATTCTTCTTGAGAGTAGATGACATTTGGATATGCTGGCAAAGCGTATTGTTTCAATTCTTTGTCCATCTTCAATTTGAGGCCATCACCTTGTGTTTGGTCGATGTCGACATGACTATTGATATCATCTGACACATATTTTGGTCCAAAGTCACGAAGGGAATTGATCCAAGCCCATTCATCGGCTGATTTACCATCTTTTGGAGCCAAGACCTTGTACTTATCGCCATCTTTTTCAGTCGCAATACCAAAGGATCCATAGAAGTTTTGGATGCTGGCATCATCCTTGTAGAATTTATCCAACCATTTGAGCAATTTTGCAGGGTCCTTGCACTTATTCGTGATCAGGATTTCATTTCGTCCATAGTTCAAATGATCTGGGTCAGAAATGACATATTGTTTGCCATCTGGGCCTTTCAATGCTGGGAGAGGAGCATATTCGCTAGCATGTTGGCCAAAGGTTGCATCTGCTGTCCAACCACTTGATACACCGACACGCGCCACTCCCTTGTCCATCCGTTTGGCAACAGACATGGAGGTATCTTCTGTAAAGAGTTCAGGGTCGATCAAGCCTTTCTTGTAGGCTTCATGCATAGCCGCTATCCCTTGTTTATAACTTTCTTCCGTCCGGAGGTAGACCGGTTTGCCATCTTTGACGGACATTTCATAGGTATTATCTCCACCTAGACGGTTGTTGAATGGCAAGATATAAGAGAAGGTCGGATCAAAGTTACCAGAGCCAAATGGAATTTCATCATTGACATCGCCATTGCCATTAGCATCCTTGTCCTTGAAGGCTTGTAAAACAGTCACCAAGTCGTCATAGGTTTCCGGCATCTTCAAGCCAAGGTTGTCCAACCATTTCTTATTAATAAAGAGCTGGTTGCCGACGATTGGCCGCATTGGCAATTTCTTAGGTAGGCTGTAAATATGACCATCTGGGTTGGTCACCATGGCTTTTAATTTCGGTTCTTTTTCAAAGGCCTTGTTCAAGTTAGGCATATTGTCCTTTATCAAATCTTCCAATGGAATGAACATGTTTTGGTTCTGAGCGATTTCAGAATCCGTGAAGGCATTGGATCCCAAGAAAGCGTCTGGTAAATCTCCACTGGCAACAAGAACAGATTTCTTATCAGACCAGTCTGCAGCCACCATGGTATCCCATTTGATCTTGATACCTGATTCCTTGGCTGAATCATCTAGAAAACCTTTGTGATAGTCTTCCCCCCAATCCGACCAACGAACGGTCGTGATCTTGAAGGTATTTCCATCATTCTTGTCATTGCTTGATTTATTTGTGGAAGCTCCACAAGCCGTCAAGCCAGCTAAAGCAGCTGCTCCAAGGAGCAGATAGGCAAATTTCCTGTTTTTCATGATCTTCTCCTATTCTTTCAAGGCCCCTATCATGACACCTTGATTAAAGTATTTTTGGACGAATGGATACAGCATCATAATCGGTGCTGTTGAGATAACGATGGCTGCATATTTCATCATATCAGCCTTAATACGGAGGTCAGAAGCTACCTCCCCTGTTGCTTGCGATTGCAACATTTGATTACTAATTAAGAGACGGCGCAGGATCAGTTGTAGGGGTTGGAGATTTTCATTGGTCAAATAAATCAAGGCATTGAACCAAGAATTCCAGATCCCTACTGCTGTCCAAAGTCCAATAACGGCAATAATAGCCTTGGACAAGGGGAGCACGATCTTTCTGAAGTAATGAATGGTTCCACAACCATCGATCTGGGCGGCTTCCCACATCCCTTCTGGAATACTATTGTTAAAGAAAGTTCGAGCTACAACGATATTGTAAGGAGAAACTGCAAACGGTACGACCATTACCCAGAAGGTGTCGACCAAACCCAATTGTTTCACTGTCAAATAAATGGGAATCAAGCCCCCAGAGACGAACATAGGAACGATAAAGAAAACACTGACCCATTTCTTAGCAAAGAGGTCCTTTCGCGACAAAGCGTAACCAGCCGGGATATTAATGACCAGGGCAACGATGGTCCCTACAACCGTGTAGAGGATGGTGTTGAGATAGCTCTTTAGAAACAAAGGCTGTTCAATCAAGCGTTGATAGCCATCTAGTCGCCATTCCCTCGGGATAAACCAAACCTTACCAGTTGCCACATCAGACGGATTACTAAAGGAGGCAATGATAACAAACCACAAAGGGTAGACAATCAAGAGAGTCAAGCAAATCGCTAGACCATAGATAAAAACATCAAAGAGAATTTCTGACTTGGTCTTTCTCGCATGTTGAAACAATTTCACAATTTCTCCTCCTTTCTAGAACAATCCTGTCTTGGTATAGCGTTTCGCAAACCAGTTGACCGACAGTAAGATGATCAAGTTGACCAAGGTATTAAAGAGACCGATCGCTGTCGAATAACTATATTGGAAATTAATCATCCCCACTTTGTAAACATAGGTCGAAATGATTTCACTTCCTGCCAGATTGAGTGGATTTTGCAAGAGCAAGACCTTTTCAAAACCAACACTGAGTAGGCTTCCTGCTCTGAGAATCAAGAGAATCATCGCCGTTGGTAACAGTAAGGGTAAGTCAATATGACGGATCTTTTGCAATCGACTCGCCCCGTCCATGGTCGCAGCTTCATAAAAGGTCGGATCAATGGCCGATAGAGCGGCTAGATAGATGATACTATCCCAACCGATATGTTGCCAGACATCGCTCCAGACATAGACACCTGCAAAGCTACCCGGTTTGGATAAGAGAGCAGGCATCTTTAAGCCGACCAATTTGAGGACATTGGCTAACAGTCCACTACTTGGAGAGAGAAAGAGAATAATCATCCCACACATGACCATGGTCGAGATAAAATGAGGCAAATAAGTCGTTACTTGAAAGACTTTTTTGAACTTGCCCACACGAATCTGGTTGCAAATAATGGCTAGAACAATCGGCAAGGGAAAACCCACCAGAATACTGTAAATAGAAATTTTCAAGGTATTCTTCATGGTTGTCGCAAATTGGAAGGATGAGAAGAACTGGTTAAAATACTTGAGACCAGCCCAAGGACTTCCAAATATCCCAGTAGCGGGAGAGTAATCTTTAAAAGCGATGACTAGACCCGCCATAGGGATATAGGCAAATAAAATCAATAAAATAATCGATGGTAGGAGCAGCACATATAAAGGAATATTTTTCTTAAATTTGCTCTGCTTCGCATTTACTTCGCTTTTCATAAGGCCCTCCTTTTCTTTCTCCTCTATTTTATAGGAATCCTTTCCATCTTTATAGAACTTTTTCGTGCATCTTCATTCACTTTTCCGTTTTCTCCACACAAAAACATGCACTTTCCCGATTTTTTTACTTTACTATCGGTTTTGTTCATGAATCCGTTTTCAAATAGTGCTATAATATATGTGAGGTGCTCATTATGAAAGCTATTCACAGAAGTACACGAGATCACTCGATCCAATTTTTTTCGCGCCTACTCTTTCTCCTCTTAGTCGTCAATACCTTGATCAACCTTTTGATTGGTGGGATTAGCCGAAATTTTATTAAACACCAAAATATGCTCCATTTAGAGGACTCGATTCATATCTATGCGGATTCCTTAAATACAGAGCTTCACTCCGTTGAGCGTTTTATGTACAGTACTATTAGTCACAATGACTATTTGACAGAGCTCAATAGTCCGCTTGATTTCACGGATTTCCAAGAAAACCTAAAAAAACTGCGGATCGACTTCACTGAGTTTCAGTACCAGATGGATAGTCCCATTACCTTTTTCATAGAGACAGGAGATATTCCACATTTTTTCAATGCCTCCAGTCTTCAACTGCCCTACCTAGACTATGTGCAATTGAAAGATCATCTTAAAACCTATGACAAAGGCACTGACAAGACCAGTCAAAAATGGCAACGGATCAGCCTGAACCAGCATGATTACCTCTTAAAATCCCTCCATTACAAGAGTAAGGCCATCTATGCAATCATTTCCACCCAGGATATTTTAAAACCCTTGCAAAAGCTCAATATCGGGAAAAAAGGACGCTTAGCCATCGATCGCCCTAACCAGATCCATGCGTCAGATTCCCTCATTCAAGCAGATAGCACTCATACCCACCTGCCTTTTGATCTTTATGTGACGGTCGACTACGGGGATGTTTTCCGTACAAATATCGTTCTAGAAACCCTACTCTCCTTGGTTCCTTTGATCATCGCTGTTCTCTCCACCGTTCTTATCCTTTATATTCGTCAGCGGATGATCCAGCCGATAAAACGACTCACCCAGCGGCTTTCTCAACTGGATGCTGCTTCAACTAAGCTCGACGTGATCGAAGACCAAGGGATCTTAGAGATCGATCAGGCCAATCACAAGCTCAATCAGGTGCTGATCCATATGAAAGACCTCCAAATTCGAGCCTACCACGCGCAACTCAATCTCAAAAAAGTCGAACTCAATTACCTCAAAAATCAAGTCCGACCCCATTTTTACCTCAACATGCTCTCCATGATTCACAGCATGCTCCAGACCAAGGACTATAAGGAAATCGAGGAGTTGACCAAGGTGACTTCCAACTACTTGCGTCACCTCTTTCAAGCCAACCAAGATTTCAATCGCTTAGCGGATGAAATCCAACATATCCGAAATTACCTAGAGATCCAGAAAATCCGCTATGGCGACAGCATCCACTTTGACCTGGACTGGGATCCTGGTCTGAAAGATGCGGCCATTCCACCCCTGCTGTTACAAACCTTTGTGGAAAATGCCATCAAACACGGCTTTTCTTTCCAAGATTCCTTCCACATCCAGCTTTCCATTCATGAAGAAGCAAACCAACACCTTGCCATTTCCCTCCAGGATAATGGTCCTGGTTTTAGCTCAGCTATTTTACAAGATCTAGCAGAGAAAAAATCCTTAGTCACAGAAGATGGCCACCACATTGGTCTGACCAATGCACGGGAGCGACTAGATCTCCTCTATCCAGATCACTACACCCTTCAATTTTCAAATGGATCCCAAGGAGGGGCCCGCATCCAACTGAGCCTTCCTTATGAACCCTACAAAGGAGACACACATGAATATCCTACTCGTTGACGATGATCGTTTTATCATTAAAGCCCTACAGGAAACCATCCATTGGGAAGCCTTGGGCATTGAGCAGGTATATACCGCCTCCAGTCTGAGCCAAGCCCAAGCCATCATTCAAAGTCACCCAATCGCCCTCATGATCAGTGATATAGAGATGCCACAAGGCAGTGGGCTAGATCTCCTAGCCTGGGTTCGGTCAGAAAAATATGACATTCAAACGATCTTCCTCACCAATTATGCTGATTTCAATTATGCCCAAAAAGCCATTGAACTCCAAAGTTTTGAATACTACCTCAAACCGATTGACCCCGACCGCTTAGAATTTATCATTCAAAAAGCCCTCAATAAGATCAAGCGCCACAAGAGTGCGACCCAATTAGCCCAGCAAGGGCAAAAAGAAGCTGAGTTTTGGCATGACTACTTGCGAAAACCGCGTCCATCTCAAGCAGAACAGCTCCTTCAAGAAGTAACAAAACTAGGCTATAGCCCCAAACCACATGAAGACTACCTCTTAGTCCTCATCACTCTCCACTTAGTTGAAGAAGACTTTCAGCCCAGTGTCCCTTCTTGGCGCTTGCAGCTCCGCCATTGTATCAAGGAGCTCTCCCTGGATTTCCCTATCCACTACTGCGCCCTCAGTAAAATCGAAAGCCAGACCGATCGCTACCTCTGCCTCTTCAAAAAGAATCAGACTACAGAGTGTGCAGACTTCTTAAAAGCTATCCAGCAGAAGATCCAGCAAGACTTAGACCGATCCTCTATCCTTCTCTATTCAGACGCTATTTCCCTTGAGACGCTCTTGATGAAGGCTCTGCAACTCTGCCAATACAGTGAAGAACAAGTCTTCCATTGGGACAGTATCCACTCCTATGCTTCTTTGGGTCCAGCACTTCAAAAGCCTGCTCATCGGACATCGCTCACTTTTACAAATCAACTAGAGACAGAACAGCTTCTCCAAATCATCCATAGCATAGAGACTCAAGATCGCATCCCGCTCTCAACTCTGAGTGAACTCCAGCTAGACTGGACCCAGCAAATTGGGATTTATCTGGATAAGAACGGCATTCTCGCCCACAAGTTATTTCAAAACAAAACCCATCAATTTCTATTCGAACGGCGGTTTCATGCCATCGAAGCTTTTGAAGCCTATATCGGGGATTACTGGAGCTCTGCTCGCCATTATGT
The DNA here is from genome assembly GCA_916048115.1 of uncultured Streptococcus sp. GTDB lineage: Bacteria > Bacillota > Bacilli > Lactobacillales > Streptococcaceae > Streptococcus. The sequence continues at coordinate 9,469 of CAJZGQ010000001.1, forward strand.
GATCGATCTAGAACACCAATCTAATCTCATCCAGCGTATCACCGACTACATCGACCACCATTACAAGGAGGATATCAGTCGCACCAAGCTGGCAGAAATGTTTTTTCTTAGCCCAGATCATCTAGCACGGGTGTTTAAGCGCGACACCGGCGAAACCCTAGTGAAATACATCACCGATAAACGGATGGCCGCCGCAAAAGAGATGCTATCACAAAGCGATACACCCATTTACCAAGTTGCCCTCCAGGTGGGCTATGACAACTACTCCTACTTTACAAAGGCTTTTAAACAGAAGGTCGGCCTCTCCCCAGGAGATTACCGCAAGCAATGCCACGAAGCCTTTTAAACAAGAAAAAAACCTTTGAAAAAGGATTCCTTTTCAAAGGTTTTATTTTCTTTTCTTTCTGATTTCTTTTTCAATGGCACTAGCAATTTTCTCCACCATATAGGCCGTTTGAAGATTGCGCAGGATCAAGAGGGCCCAAAAGAATGCAAAGAGCATCTGACCCGCCATAGTCGCTTCATTGAAAAAATAAGTCTCCATAGCAGTAAAGACTGCTATCACTGCAAATTGTTTTGTATTCATATCATTATTTTACCATGATTCGGTAAAAAATTCATGTATTAATCGTCCTGAAGAGTAATTTTATCAGATAGGAAGGTAAATTCCTCAGGAATGACGCTTTCCTCTTCTTCCACCACTTCGGCTTTTTGACCACGCTTCTTAGCAGAAAACTCCGCCCGAATTTGGGTCCACTCCTCTAGAGAAACCGCTAGAATCTCTGGAGAAAAGCCAGCAGCATTGCTGAGGATATTGCCAAACATGGTATTGAGGTTTTCCCGCTTCATGGTCTGTTCGGCATTGAAGGGCGACTCAAAAGCTAAAATCGCGTGATTTTCATTGGCAGCAACCGGTTGAGATCCGATCAAGAGAGCCTTATCTGCACCTGCCAAGCTCTCGATAATTTCCCCCCATGCATTCTGAAGACGGATCAAGTTGGTTCGTGCCAACTCTGGATTTTCGACCGCCTCTTGCAAAATAGCGTTGACCTTATTACGATCTGCTCGGTAGCCTTTACTAGATTTGGTTGGACGAGCTACTGGAGGTTTTGAGGCAGGAAGGCTAGCACCGGCCTGGACCAATTGTTGCTTGAGTTGAGCGACTTCCTTCTTCAAGTCTTCCAGCTGAGCTAGCACATTGGAAGGAAGTTCAACTACTGCTGCGTTGGAAGCTTGAGATGTGCTTTCAGCCAATTTAATGGTCATCATTTCAGTATAAATGCGCGGTTGCAAGCTGTTTTTGATATCGGCTAGACTAGTCGTCGCCTGATCAATCAGAGCAAAGAGACGAGCTTGATCGGCTGCAAGGTTGGCCGCGAATAAATCACTAGCATGGGTATTTTCTCCACCTGTCTGAACAATCAAGAGATCTCTCAGGTATTGAAGTAAGTCCGCGACAAAACGAGCCATATTCTTGCCATTATCAAAGATAATCGCAAGTTGGTCCAGCGCAGCCGTCGCATCATGGTCCAGGATGGCAGCCACGTACTGATCAAGAGCGGCTAGACTGATGGAGCCGGTGATCTCTTCAGCAATCGTGGTCGTCAACTCACTACCCGCAGTCAGACTTAGGGCTTGGTCCAAAATGGACAAAGCATCCCGCATCCCACCTTCAGCGCGCCGGGCGATGATCTGGACAGCATCTGCTTCATAGGCAATCCCTTCAGTAGCTAGGATATTTTCCAAATGTTGGACAATATCTGGCAGTTTGATGGATTTGAATTCAAAGCGTTGGACCCGTGACAAAATAGTTGCAGGAATTTTGTGCAACTCTGTCGTTGCGAGGATAAAAACCACATTTTCTGTCGGCTCCTCCAGCGTCTTCAACAAGGCATTAAAGGCCCCTGTCGAAAGCATGTGGACCTCATCGATAATGTAGACTTTGTGCTTGGCTAGACTTGGAGCATAGGTCGACTTGTCGCGAATATCGCGAATTTCATCGACCCCATTGTTAGAGGCTGCATCGATCTCGATAACATCTTCTAGACTCCCATTGGTAATGGATTCACAGATATAGCAGTCGTTACACGGCTCCCCATTGACTTGATTGGGACAGTTCATGGCCTTAGCAAAGATCTTGGCCACACTCGTTTTCCCAGTTCCACGAGGTCCAGAAAAGAGATAGGCATGGCTGATCTTGTCCTGCTCCACTGCCTGCCTCAAAGTCCGTGCCACCACTTGCTGGCCGACCAATTGACCAAAGGTCTGGCTACGGTATTTCCGATATAAAGCTTGATACATTAGTTCTTTACTCCAAACATCTTAAAGTCCCAGTTTGTCTTTTCGATCAAGAGAGCGACAAACTCTTCTAAATAATCTTGATCCAACTGATCGTAGTCAGAGACGCATTCTGAGTCCAGGTCTAAAACCCCCAGGAGCTGGCCGTCCTTGACCATAGGCACCACAATTTCACTCATAGCCCGGCTATCACAGGAAATATAGTTGGCATGTTGACGGACATCATCGACAATCATGGTTTCTTGCTTCTGGGCCGCTTCTCCACAGACACCCTTTCCAAGTGCGATGTGGACACAAGAGACGCCACCCTGAAAGGGTCCCAAGATCAATTCTGACTGGTCATACAAATAAAAACCCGCAAAGACAGAACGAGGCAGGGCTTGATTTAAGAGAGCACTGGCGTTAGACAAATTGGCCAAGGCATTGCTTTCTCCTGTTAAGAGAGCGTCTAATTGAGCCAGCAAGAGCTGGTATTGTGATTCTTTTTCCGAATGTTTCATACCTTTCATTATACCAAATCTTTGCCCAAAAATTAAGCTTCAAACAACGAAATAAAAGAGAGTGGGACAGAAATCGGTAATTCGTTAGAATTCGATTTCGTCGTCCCACCTCCGCACAGTTGAGTAGGGCTGTAAAAGCTGATGAAATCAGCGTAGTAGAGCCCACTCAACCACTGCGTCTTACTCGACAATCCAAAGATAATGGAGAGGCTAGGACTTTTGTCCCAGCCTCTGGAATATAGATAAAGTTATCTTAAAACTTTTCTCACGGCGGAAAGTTTCAATATATTCTTGATTCATTTTAAAAATGAAATCTCAGTTTTATTTCTTTGCAAAATCATTTAACTTATTTTTTAAAATCATTTTATCTATTCATGTCGCCGATTGAAGCGAAAGACTTCAAAATATTGAATGGCCCGGTAGATTAAAAAGATGGTCAAGATGATGGCCACCAGCCAAATCGTCTTTAGTCCATAAAACTGGATCAAGTAGGTCGAAAAGATGGCCCCACAGACGAAACTCCCGATCAGGCAGGTCATAAAGATGGCTTCCCAGAGGAATTTCATCTCCCTGTCTCTAACAAAATTTCCATAAGCTACCATGGTTTTCTTGAGATTTCCGGTCATAAAAGAGTGGTTGTAGGCATAGCCATCTACTTCTCCAAATGAGGTCGCTACGATTCCCAAACTCAGGCTAAAAAAAGGCACGATGAAGACATTTTTTACCGATGCTGGTAAAAATCCCGTCACCAAGGTCGTGAGGATAAAGGGCACCAGGGTACTCAAGCGCCAGACTGAATTGTCAATCAAGCGACGTAAAACCGTCATCAAAAAGATTCCCAGCATAAAGGCCAACATCGTGGCTAACTTCACTTCTACATCTGAGATCTGCTGGCCGATCAAACCAACCGAAAGAAAGACCACATTTCCCGTCTGGCCTGCCGCCAAGGTCCCACCCCGACAAATAAAGGTATAAGCATCTGAAAAACCAGCACACATGGTCAATAAACAAGCGAACGCCTTGGTCCGCGAATGAAACTCCCTTTTCATTTCCATTCCCCTTAGGAAAAAGAGGGAGTGGTATCAAATGTTTAAATAAACATTTCTAGTACCACCCCCACAAAGTCGATTGAGAACTCTTCTTAATCTTTTAGCGAATGAAGAGTCTCACCAACTACTGAGACATTCCGTAATTCCAACTATTGTTATAGGATTGGAGATCGATTGCCCTCTTTCCCCTATTTTTATTTTCCCTCACGCGCTTCGTTGAGGATTTTCTCAATCTTGGTTGTAATCAAATCAATCGCTACCGTGTTGGTAACTCCTTCAGGAATGATCACGTCCGCATAGCGCTTGGTTGGCTCAATGAACTGATGGTACATGGGTTTCACCACTCCAAGGTACTGCTCAATGACACTATCGAGACTCCGTCCACGCTCCTCCATATCGCGCTTGATCCGGCGAATGATCCGGACATCATCATCCGTATCCACAAAGATCTTGATATCCATCAAGTCTCGAAGGCGCTTGTCTTCAAGGACTAAGATCCCTTCCACAATAAAGACATCTTGAGGTTCCTGACGATAGGTCTTGCTACTGCGCGTATGCTCTGCATAGTCATAAGTTGGAATATCCACCGGACGACCTGCCAAGAGTTCATTGATCTGCGCAATCATCAAGTCCGTATCAAAGGCAAAAGGATGGTCATAGTTGGTCTTGATCCGCTCCTCAAAGGTTAAATGACTCTGGTCCTTGTAATAAGAATCATGCTCAATCATAGCAATCTTTTCATTCGGAAAATTAGCCAAAATGGCACGAGACACACTGGTCTTTCCACCACCAGAACCACCAGTAACACCAATAATAATAGGTCTATTTTGCATTTTCTACTCCATTACCTCTAATCGCTTGAAAAGGTCCTAACCTCTCCATTACATCTTATCCATTTTACCATATTTTTGCCTAGACTTGAATCATTTTTTCTGATGAAATTTAGAGTAGAAAAGGACCTTGCGGTCCTTTCATTATTTCACTTTTTCTAATTTTGCGGCAAATTCATTACCACCATGTAAGACGAGTATATTTTTTCCACCGTTGACAGGTACGAAACAATAATTTGAATTAGCTTGTATATAGACTTCCTTAGCGCTCTTCACTTGATAGCCTTGTGATTTCACCGCTTCTTGAATTACTTCAAATGTGTGTTCGATCTCTTCTTTAGAAGTCGTGTCTCCATCATACTTTTCTGAATCAGCTAGAGAATAGAATGCGTAAGCCTTGCTATCGTAATACTTATCACTAATAATTCCGTGATCTGAAATCTGAACAGTTGTATTATCTCCTTCTGTCACATTCTTCCATTTTCCAACCATGGCCTTTGGTGTTTCAACCTTGTGATAGACCAAATTATCTTCAAAGTTTCCTTGGTATGACTTATAAGTTTTCAAATCGAATAAATCATTTCTTAAAATAATATTGCTTCCGTCTTTTTGTAGCAAGTTATAGCGTGTGTTCCCACCAGACTTAATAACAACTATTTCTGTCGTCTTCAGGTTAAATTTCTTATCGACATCCGCAAGTGAATGCAAGTCAGTTGCATTCAACAAAGAAAGTGCTGTATTAAATTCTTTTTTCGCTTCATTGCCCTTGAGAACCTTTTTGATGGTCTCATCGCCATTGACTCTTTGTTTCTTTCCGCTTAGTTCATAAGTGACCGGACTTGAATCCGTATCTCGCAACCAAACGCCATCTACACTTGGTCCACCTGAAAAGAAAAAGAACCAAGCAAAAGCAATCACTGCGACAAGTCCTCCAACTGCGCCCCCAATCTGTGCTTGTTTATTGAAAGAAAATGTCAATTTTTTCGGTCTTGGAACAGGTTGCAAGGTTTTCGCAGATGGTTGTGGTTGGACAAAAGCAGTCTGCTCTTGTGAAAGAGGTGCGCTAGGTGCAACAGGTGCTTCCTGAGCTGGAGCCTGCGCTTCAATTGTTGGAGTCGTTGCTTCTTTGCGCTCTACGACAAACTCCCCTTTTTCACGCGCTTCTTGAAATTCTTGCATACTTGGCTTACGACCATTGATCGCTTCAAAGTATTCAACCCAATCTTTTTGATTCATAATATCCCCCTTATTGATTCATCATAAAAACTAATCATAGTATACCACAAATCAATGGTATATTTTGTGATTTTCAGAAAATAAAAGAAAAGGACCTTCCGGTCCTTCTGATTTAGTTCACTTTTTCCAATTTTTCAAATAAATGATAGTCTTCTGTGAAAACAAGAACTGTCTTTCCTCCATTTACAGGGATATAATAAAAATCAGATCCTAGTTGCTTGTACACTTCTTTCATACTATTTAGCTGATAATCTTGAGAATCCACCGCATCTTGAAGATCTTCATATACCTCTTTCACTTTGTCAGCTGTCTTTTCTTGGTCAAACTTAGTTGAAGGCATCTTTTGGAGTTCCTCTAGGGTATAAAAAGCCGTACCTTCGCTACTATCAAATTCACTATAAGCAAGAATTCCACGATCATTTAATTCAAGGTAATTGGTTTCATCGTCATAAGAACGTTTAATTTTCCATTTCCCAACTAACACTTTAGGAATTTCTGTCTTGTGAAAAATAGCATTTTTCTTAAAGCTCTCTGAATGATCACTATAGGTCACCAAATCCATCAAGTCATTGGCTAAAATCACATTGGTCCCATTACTTTGGAGTAGATTATAAACAAGCCCATGCTCGTCTTTAATGATGACAACTTCCCTCGTGTGGAGGTCAAATTTCCTATCAACATCAGCTAAGGTTTTCAGCTTGGAGTAGTTTAACTGGTTTAAAGCTTTCTGAAACTCTTGGCTCGCTTCCTTCCCCTTATAAACTTTTTCAATCTTATACTTACCATTAGATCGTGGCTCTTCTTGATTTAATTCATAAACTACTGCTGTTGAATCTGCAGGTCCAACCCAAACACCATCTAAGCTCGGTGCTGGCTGTAGGAAAAAGAAGTACACTAGGGCGACGACAGCTACGATTCCTGCTATGGTAACTCCCCATTTTGTTTGCTTGTTCCAGTTCACACGAAACCGTTTAGCACTTGGAGTTGAAGGAGTCAATTGAACTCCCTTCTTTTGTGATACTGCAGTAGAAGTAGCTGGCTCTTCTAGGCTAATTTCTTTTCGTTCCACTACAAACTCACCATTTGCTCGTGCATTTTGAAACTCTTGCAGACTCGGCTTCCGGTTATGGAGTGCTTCAAAATAGTCAACCCAATCTTTTTGATTCATCTATTCCTCCTAATCGATAACTGTTTTCAAACTGATCCTATTATACCATACATGGAAGATCTCTCACTCATTTTCAGAAAATAAAAGAAAAAGTCCAAGCAATTTTCCACTTGGACTTTCTTCCTTATTTCAAAACTTTTTGTGTTTTTGCGTAATTAGCTTCTACAGCTTCTTTTTCAGCTTTCCACCAGTCTTGGTGGTCTGTATACCACTTGATGGTGTCTTCCAAACCTGCTTCGAAGTTGGTGAATTGTGGTTCCCAACCCAATTCTTCACGCAATTTTGTTGAATCGATGGCGTAACGCAAATCGTGACCAGCACGGTCTGTTACACGGTCGTAAGCGTCTTTTGGTTGGCCCATTTTTTCAAGGATCAGTTCAAGCACTTCCTTGTTATTCTTTTCACCGTCAGCACCGATCAAGTAAGTTTCACCGATACGGCCTTTAGTAAGGATGGCCCAAACACCCGTTGAGTGGTCGTTGGTGTGGATCCAGTCACGGACGTTCTTCCCTTCACCGTATAGTTTTGGCTTGATACCAGACAAGATATTGGTGATTTGACGTGGGATGAACTTCTCGATGTGTTGGTATGGCCCGTAGTTGTTTGAACAGTTTGAAATCGTTGCTTTGACACCAAAGGAACGAACCCAAGCCTTCACGATCAAGTCTGAAGCAGCCTTGGTTGATGAATAAGGGGATGATGGGTTGTATTTTGTTTCTGCTGTGAATTTTTCACCAGGACCTTCCCCATGTCCAGGAAGATCTTCACGCAATGGAAGGTCCCCATACACTTCGTCTGTTGACACATGGTGGAAACGAATATCGTACTTACGAGCAGCTTCCAAAAGTGTGTAAGTACCAATAAAGTTTGTGTGGATAAATGGTGATGGGTCATTCAATGAATTGTCATTGTGGCTTTCAGCCGCATAGTGAACGATAGCATCAGCCTTAGCAGCCAATTTATCAACTAATTTAGCGTCTGCGATATCTCCCACAACCAATTCAACACGATCCCCAAGGATTTCTTCAATGTTGGCACGGTTACCAGCGTAAGTGAGTTTGTCAAGGACAGTCACATGCACGTCTGGATGGTTGTTGTAGACATAGTGAACGAAGTTTGAACCGATGAAACCAGCTCCACCGGTTACGATGATATGTTTATATTCTGACATTTTTTCTCCAAATAATTTTTAGTTTTGATTGTTCCTTAAATCAATCTTTTTTTAGCTTTCCTTAGGTGAGTACGGACGTCAGCGAACTTCTTCGAAGTTCCATGACTAAGTTTTGAGCCTAGTATCTCAAAACTTCCGAGCACCTGAAACAAAAGTAGTTCAGGTGCTTTTCTCACGGCGGAAAGCTAAGTACATAGCTCGCTTCGCTCGTTTATAGCAAAGCTAAAAACTATATAATGATGTTCTTGATTGTTTTAAGATTTATATTCTACAAATCTTCTGCTTTTAGGGGTTTGACGTCTTTGAGCAATGGGTGGTTCTTGTCTGCTTCTGAGACTTCTGCTTCTTCCAAGTTTTCCCATTGGATATCTAGGCTTGGGTCTGCATAGTTGACAAAAGCATATTTTGGTTTGAGTTCCAGTGCCCAGTAATCGTTGACTAAGTATGTATAGGCAACTTTGTCTGTCAAAACTTGGAACCCATTGGCTACACCACGAGGGACGAAGATGCCTTTTGAAGCATCGATCACAGTTTGGTAGGTGTTCCCAAAGCTATCGCCTTCACGAAGGTCTACCCAAGTTCCAAGAACCTTACCTTCATCTGCTACAGAGATGTACTTGTCCCATGGCTCTGCATGCAAGCCACGCAAAACATTCTTACGAGAGAATGAAATATTGTTTTGCAACTTGCCTTCTGCAAAGAAGCTTTCTGGAAAACCAAGAGGAAGCATCTTCTCTTTTTGGAAGTTTTCCTTGAACCAACCACGGTTGTCCCCACGAACTGGAATATCAAACTCCATCAAACCTGGGATCGCTTCAATCTTGCGGGCTGCTAATTCTTTCTCGAAAAATTGTTCTGTCATTAAGCTTCTCCAATCAAACGGAGCAAATATTGTCCGTATTCGTTTTTCTTCAGAGGTTGAGCCAATTCATAGACTTGCTCTTTAGTAATATAGCCCATACGATAGGCGATTTCCTCAAGGTTGGCTACTTGGACATTTTGCAAGCGTTGAACAGTCTCAATATATTGAGAAGCCTGCAAGAGACTTTCATGAGTTCCTGTATCCAACCAAGCAAAGCCACGGCCCATAAGCTCAACAGAGAGATCTCCACGCTCCAAATAGGCCTTGTTGACATCGGTGATTTCAAGCTCTCCACGAGGACTTGGTTTGATATTTTTGGCAATCTCTACCACATCATTGTCATAGAAGTAAAGTCCAGTCACCGCAAAGTTTGATTTTGGATGTTCTGGTTTTTCTTCGATAGAGATAGCGTTCATATCCGCATCAAACTCTACCACACCAAAACGTTCTGGATCTTTGACTTGGTAACCAAAGACAGTCGCGCCTTTTTCTTTGGCTTCCGCCCGTTGCAACATCTTGGTTAAGCCATTTCCGTGGAAGATATTATCTCCAAGAACGAGGGCAACATGATCATCACCAATAAATTCTTCTCCAATAATGAAAGCTTGAGCCAATCCATCTGGACTTGGTTGCTCAGCATAAGAGAGAGAAATACCAAGTTCAGAACCATCTCCAAGAAGCTCTTCAAAACGAGGAAGATCCTGCGGAGTTGAGATGATCAGGATTTCTTTGATCCCTGCCAACATAAGGGTTGATAAAGGATAGTAGATCATCGGTTTGTCATAAATGGGCATCAACTGTTTGGAAGCGGCACGAGTCAATGGATACAAGCGAGTTCCTGAGCCACCGGCTAAAATAATACCTTTCATAATGTTAGGCCTTTCTACGTAGTCATTACCCTTATTTTATCATGTTTATATAAAAAAGTCACCTTGCATTTGTGTTACAAGGTGATGACAGGAAAAGAGCGTTGTAGAATTGTTAGCATTGGTCTTACTCATGATTCAAATAGATTACTGCTCCTTGACTGAGCCGTCTGAAAACCTTACCTTGTAGTAGAGCCCACTCAACCACTGCGTCTTGCTCGACAATCCAAAGACAATTGAGAGGTTAGGACTTTTGTCCCAGCCTACTTCGTCACATATTGTTCAACTGGATAATCCGCTGGATCTAAGCGCACCTTTCCTCCTACCACTAGTTGGGCCAGGTGCCACCCAATAAGGGGACCAGTTGTGAGGCCAGACGAACCGAGTCCACTTGCGACATAAAGGCCTGCTTGATCAGGAAGGCCTCCCCAAAAGGGCGAGAAGTCACTTGTGTAGGCCCGGGTTCCCACGCGCTCCCCGATAACTTCCGCTTGAGCCAAGTCTGGATAATAAGACAAGGCCTCATCTTCCATCTGATTGAGTAAAGCCTGGTCCACTGTCAGGTCAAAGCCCATCTCATTCTCATGAGTGGCTCCCATACTGATCTTGCCCTTTTGGAAGGGAATGATATCCAGCTCTCCTTCTGGCATGACCACCGGATAATCATCCGTATCTAGGTCTAGTTGATAATCTCGCAACTGTCCTTTTTGCGGACGGACATCGACTTGGTAGCCAAGTGGCTCGAGGATTTGCCCCAACCAAGCTCCTGTTGCTAGGATGACTTGGTCATAGCTTACTCCTGCAACCTGATAGCCAGCAGCCGAGACTGAGAGAGCAACCTCTTCCTTGATGACTCTTGCGCCACTGGCTTTAAGAAGAGTTGCCGTCAGAAGGGCTCCTTCTACATGGGCCCCACCTGAGGCATAAAGGAGCTGTTCAAAGCCTTGCAGACCTGGGAATTGTTGGGCCACTTCTTCTGTAGTCAAAATCGATAAGTCTCCGATTAAGGGAGATTCTTCCCGTCGACTCAGCGCCAACTGATAGAGTTCATCTAATTTCTCTTCCTTCTTCTTAAGGAGATAGACCCCTGTCTGCTGGTAAAAGTCTGTTTCGATTCCGTCCTTATCCAGGTCCGCTACCAATTCTTGGTAGAAATCAGCTCCTAGCCGAGCCAGACGATACCAGGCCTTGTTTCGCCGCTTAGAAAACCAAGGGCTAATGATCCCAGCCGCTGCCTTGGTTGCTTGGCCAACTCCGTGATCATAGACGGTGACATCTATCTGTGCTTCCTTGGATAAATAATAGGCTGCAGTGGATCCAACGATCCCTGCACCGATAATGGCAACTTTCATGATAACCCCTTAGATATGGTAAAAAGGATTGGTGCTGGCTTGACTGCCAAACACTTCGATCTCCCACGCTTCTTCAGACTTCCACTGATTGAGTTTTTCGACTAGTTTTGACACAAAGAGGACTTCGATATGGTGACCTGGATCCAAGGCCAGGAGACCATCGCTCAGCATATCTTGAGCCGTGTGGTAGTAGATATCTCCTGTGATATAGACCTCTGCCCCCTTAGCGAGAGCATCTTTGTAAAAGGATTGGCCACTTCCTCCACAGATAGCGACGCGCTCAATCACCCGTTCCAAATCCGCCTGGTCATAACCAACCAAGCGCAAAGCATCTAAGCCAAAAGTTTCTTTTACCTTATGAGCCAACTGTCCAAAAGTTTGGGCAGCTACCCGACCGATGCGGCCGATTCCTAGACCTTCTCCTGTCATGCTGAGGGGCTCTGTATTTTCAATTTCTAAAAGTTGGCAGAACCAATCGTTCAATCCATCTTGAACAATATCAATATTGGTATGACTAACGTAGACCGCAATATCATGCTTGATCAAGTCGATATAGATTTGATTTTGAGCCCGATCGGCTACCAGATCCTTGATGGGACGGAAAATGGGCGCGTGCTTGACCATAATCAAGTCCACCCCATGGGCGATGGCTTCAGCCACCGTCTGCTCGCGGATATCTAAGGCCACCATGACCTTGTGGATGTCTTTTTGCAGCGTACCAACTTGTAGGCCACAGACATCTCCTTCCATAGACAATTCCTGGGGACAGTAGACTTCATAGCGTTTGATGACTTCACTTGCTAGCATTTAGGACCTCCTTGATTTGGGCGATACGGTCTTCTAACGATGCTCTGGCGGACTGATTCTCAACTGGGACCTTCTCCAAGGCAAAGGCTAATTTCTCCACTTCCTTGGACCACTTTTGGACAAAGGCTGGAGCTTGTTCCAGCATCAAATAGGGACCAAAACGCAGTTCCTTAGCTGTCAACTCTTGAGAACCGTGTTCGACCACGAGGATCTCATAAAACTTCTCATTTTCTTCCAAGATAGCTTCATCAACAAGGCGAAAATCATGATCTACTAACCAAGCCCGCAGTTCATCCTCCCGATTATTGGGTTGCAAGACCAAGCGAGAGACACCGGCTAATTTCTCAAGTCCAGCTGCTAAGATATCTGCAATCAAGCGCCCGCCCATTCCTGCGATGGTGATGCAAGAAATGTCATCGGAAAGTTCAAATGCAGCCAAACCATTGGCCAGACGGACCTCTATCTTATCTTCTAAACCATTATCGGCAACATTTTGGAGAGCAGACTGATAAGGTCCCTCAACCACTTCTCCTGCAATAGCAGCCTCAATCTTGCCTTCTTGTAAGAGGGCGATTGGGAGATAAGCATGGTCACTTCCCACATCCAACAGACGCGATCCTTCTGGGACGAAGCTAGCCACCAAGTCCAAGCGATTTGATAATTTTGTAAATTCCATGTGTTTCTTTCTATACTTTTATTCCACCCTTTAGTATACCATGTTTGCACCATTAAAAAAAGGCGCGACGGCGCCTTTTCCTTATGCATCAATTTCCTTATAGTCCACTTCCAAGCCACGTTGCACTGCTGGGCGATTAGCAATTTTCTCTGTCCAAGCTTGCAAATGTTTGTATTCCTTCACATCTAGGAAAATTCCAGCACGATCCCAGACCTTGTCTTGGGCTAGACGGCCATACCAAGACCAGA
>CAJZGQ010000002.1 GCA_916048115.1 uncultured Streptococcus sp.
GTTTACCCTTCTGATTACATGATTAGTGTGGGGCATATGCCTTCAGATGCTGAGACAGAACCAGTTATCAAGGATGTTCAAGCTCAAATTAAGAAAACAGCCGATGCGACAAATCTATCAGATTATCAGGTGGCACAGACAACATACTGGTCGGCTGAAATTCGAAAGATTGATGGAAGGAGCTTAGAGGTTTATGAACAAGCTGGTCAGGAGATGAAGACAGAGGGAACAGTCTACTTTTTTGATCAGGCGACTTACGAGCAACTGACGGGTCAAAAAGTTGAGCTTGGAGAAAATGAAATCTTAGCTTATGGGTATCAGTATCCAGGAAGATTAGACGCGCAATTAGATATCAATGGGAAGACCTTCACGATTAAACAAAAATTAGACTCCAATTTTATCCAAGGTAAAATTCCCCAAAACGCCCTGTTTCAACACCAAATGGGCTTGTACCTAGTCCTCCCTGATTTGAACCAACTGGGTCTAAAAGTTGATAAGAATTTAGAATTCTCTATTAATGCCAAAAATAAAGACAACAAAGATTTTACTGGTGGCGTGACCAAAGAGCTATATTCGACAGACAAAATGAGTCAATATGGTGCGACTTATTTTGGTGGATATGAACGATATAGTATAGAGAAGGAGTGGCGTGAAACAGCAGGGACTCTCCTCTTTATTGGGATTTTCCTATCGGTAATCTTTCTATTAGCTACAGTTCTCGTCATTTACTACAAACAGATTTCAGAGGGGCATGAGGATAGAGATAATTTTGTGATCTTGCAACAAGTAGGATTGGACCAAAAGCAAACCGGCACCACCATTCGAAAACAAATTCTCACCGTCTTTTTCCTTCCATTATTCTTCTCCTTCCTCTACCTAGGAGTGGCCTATAAGATGATTGCAAAAATCGTTGCCATCTTAGGAGCGACCAATGCGGGCTTGGTCCTTCAAACAACTCTTTCCATCTGCGCTGTCTTTTTTATCTCTTATGTCCTCGTCTTTCTTCTGACTTCTAGAAGTTATCGTAAGATTGTCGTGCGATAACACTGAGTCTATAAAAGATTGAGAAATGAAAAATCCAATAAATAGACAAACTGTTTTTTACATAGGACAAGCCAAGTGTTGCGGAAAGAATTATAATAATCTAAATTATTAAGCTTATTTAAACAAATACCGAAACTTTCCGCCGTGAGAAAAGTGCTAGAAATACTAGTATTTCTAGCACTCGGGAGTTTTGGAACCTTAGGTCCAAAACTAAGTTATGGAACTTCCTGGATTGCTGAAATCATCCACTGGATAATTTCACCTAACGTCCGTACTCACCTAAGGAAAGTTTCAAGGATAGGTTTTTCCTTAATCAAAAACACCGAGGTTCAACCTCGGTGTTTTTATCGTGATTATTTCACGTGTTTTGCAAGTTCTTCTTGCGCTTTTTTGTTTGATTCTTCTTTTTCTTTCAACCAATTCTTATAAGCTTTTTCGTAGTCAGCAGTTGTGACTGTCTTATCTTGCACTTTTTGGTATTTGAAGAAGCTTGTTTCACCTTTAATACCAATTGCAGAATTTGCTGCTGAGAATGGCGTCACCTTCGTGATAGATGGAACTCCACCCTTAGAGTAGATTGGAAGAACAATGGCGTTTTCTGTCAACCAAGCTTGGGCAGCAGCGTATTTTTCATAACGTGCATTGGTATCCAATTTTTCAGCATTGGCAGCATCCAACAGTTCTTTGTATTGGTTCAAACCAATTTTTTCGATGAGCGCTTGGTCTTTCTTAGGATCAAGTCCCATACCAGTCAAGGTTGAACCATCTGTTGGGTTCAAGATATCCAAGTAAGTAGATGGGTCTTGGAAGTCAGGTCCCCAACCAGTGATATCCATATCAAAGTCTTTTTGCTCTGGTGATTGGGCAAAGTAAGTAGCGTTATCTGCATCGTCTGTAGACAATTTTTGTACATCGATCACGACATTGTCTTTACCAAGAGCTGCTTCGATTGAGCTCTTCATAGAGTCTGCTTGTTGGACAAGAGCATTAGAAGATTGGTCTACGACATAGTCGATATGGATTGGGAATTGAACACCTTGTGATTGCAATTCAGCCTTCGCTTTTTCAAGTTCCGCTTTGGCTTTGTCCGCATTATGCAAGCTATCTTGAGCATCTGCGAAGCTAACACCTTTCCACTCATCTCCTGTTGCAGCAAGTTTTTCTTCAACGAGAGTACCGAAGTCTTTCCCGTCTGCTTGCACAAATGTCGGTGGAACTAGAAGGGTACGTAGAGTTTTTGATGCTCCGTCTTTCCCGTTAACTTGAGCGCTGTAGGAAGTTCTGTCTAAAGCAAAGTTCAAAGCTTGACGGAAGTTTTTGTTTTGAAGGGCTGTCTTCGTGTTGTTCTTTTGCTCATCAGATGTCTTCTTCGTATGGCCGTAATTTTGACGGTTGACGTTGAAGTAAGCGTAGTAAACAGTAGAATCTTGTGGAGTATAAACGATGTTATCCTTGAATTTCTTCTCAATCGTACTGTAAGTTGAGCTTGTTGGGAAGAGACGAGCAGTAGATAGGTTACCATCTGAGAAGTTACGAGCAAGGTAGTCTTGGTCGGATCCATCGAAGTAAGTTAATTTAACGGTATCGATGTGAACATTTTTCTTGTCGTAGTATTCAGGGTTCTTTTCCAACTCGATTTGTGATTTTGAAGTGAAGGACTTCAAAATGTAGGCCCCGTTGTAGAGGATCCCATTTGGTTTCACGCTACCAAAGTCTTTCCCAGCTGATTCCAAGAATTTTTCATTAACTGGCATCATGGTAGCAGTCGTCAATTTAGAATTCCAGAAAGATTCTGGTTGGTTCAAAGTATATTGAAGAGTGTGATCATCAACAGCTTTTACCCCAACGGTTGAGAAGTCTTTGGTTTTCCCATTTACATAGTCATCCAAACCTTTGACTGAGTTTTGAACCAAGTAAAGTGCATCAGATTTTTTATCGGCTACATATTTCAGAGATGTCACGAAATCTTTTGCAGTGACGTCAGCGTATTCATTTCCTTCTGAATCATACCACTTCGCGTCTTTTCGAAGCTTGTAGGTATAAGTCAGACCGTCTTTTGAAACAGACCAGTCCTCAGCAAGAGCAGGCACTAGGTTACCGTATTGGTCGTTTTCAAACAAACCATCGACCAAGTTGGTAGTAATGTCGCTTGTAGTTGAACGATTTGAAGTCAAATAGTTCAAGGAATCAGGGTCTGTACCATACACGTAGTTGTAGGTTGTTCCCTTTGACGCATTAGAAGATGAGCCACATGCAGCAAGGAAAAGCGTTGAAGCAGCGGCAACACCTGCTAAAAGAGCAAGCTTCGATTTTTTCATATTCGTGTCTCCTTTTGAATAATTTTAATTATTATACTCCAATCAATCTATAAAATAAAGTGTTTTTTGAACTTTTTTGTATATTTACACACCAGCATACAGTGAAAGCCTTGATTTTAAAGGATTTTTAAGGAATAAAATTTTTTAAAAAAAGTTACTATTTTGCTTTACATACTAGTTAAGAAAGAGTATACTGATAGTAAATAAACTAGTATGTAAAACAAACTAGTGCATATGTGAAGAAAGAGGTGAGAAGGATGAAGGAGTCCCAATTACTAAAGGGAGTCTTGGAGGGCTGTGTGCTGGAGATTATTTCCAAAAAGGCCATCTATGGCTACGAATTGATTCAAAGTCTCAAAGAGATGGGATTTGATAAGATTGTCGCTGGGACCATTTATCCCCTACTTCAAAAATTAGAAAAACAAGGAATTATTCATGGGGAAATGAGGCCGTCTCCAGATGGTCCTGATCGTAAATATTTTTCACTCAGTGATGCTGGAAAAGAGCGTTTAGGGGAATTTTGGGACCAGTGGCAGGAGCTAGTCACAAAAGTAGAACGTATCAAGAAGGAGGGAGACGAATGGTAGAAAGTTATACTGAAAAAATGTCAGATGAATTGATTCACTTAAACAAAGAGGATCAAGCCTATGTGAAAAAAATGGTGGCCTATATTGGGGCTAAGTCCTATTTTTATGATGATGAAGCACTCGGTGAACAACTCTACAATATGGTTTGCGACCTAAAAGTTGCTGAGAAAGAAGGCATTCGTGCAGTGGATTATTTTGGAAAGGATCCACGAGCTATGGTGGATCAAGTTCTTTCAGATTTGCCTAAACGCTCTTTAGGATCTTATGTGGGACTCGTCTTCCTACTTGGAGTGATCTTAGTTGGCATGCGTTATTTAATGGATTTTACCTGGATGACGCCACTGAAAATCGAACCCCTGACCTATGTTGTTATTTTATTCAATTTCTTGGTGTTTAGCCAGTTCATCACGTGGCTATGGTCCAAACAGAGCTATGGTGAAATGAAGTGGCCTTGGGCTATTTTTATCAGTGTGATCTGCCTGATGGTATTTCTGAACATCGTAAGACTATTTTCGATCTATTTTGGCCACATTGGGAGTCTCTTCTTATCAGATGGTTGGGCGGTTGTTCTTGCTGTCCTAGACCTAATTGGGTTTGCGGTTATGGCTTATAGAAGCAGGGAGCGTTTGATGACGAGTCTACTAGTCATGGGCCTGACTTTCCTAGTTACGGGATGCTGGATTCGTCTTGTGAATCAGGAAACTGCTCACTTATTAGGCTGGCTACTTCCTCTCATAGGACTCGTCCTGACCTTCGTTGTATTTCGTCTCCAAAGAAAGGGGGAAGAAAGATGACATCAGTTATTTATTATGAAGAAACGCAGGCTTTGGTTCAAACCTTTAGCCAGGAGGACCAAGCTTATTTCCAAGATCTCTGGGATTATTTCAATTTCGCCGGTTTCTTATATGAGGAGAAGGCTTTGAGAGAGCAGGTCTATAATCTTGCGCTAGATTTTTCGCAAGCAGGAGCGGATGGATTGACAGCAAAGGACTATTTTGGACAGGATCCAAAGGAAATGGCAGACCAAATCATCGAAAATATGCCCAAAGAATCGACACGGTCTGTTCTGAAATATGGAGCGATCATCTCGGGAATTGTGATTTTCTATCGCCTCTTAAGTGATTTTGCTTCACAAGCAGTCCTTGTGCTCAAGCCTCTCGTCTATTTAACCGACATCATTTTGGGACTCCTAGCAATTGGGCTACTCTTCTATCTCCTTCGTCGCCTCATTTTTGCAGAAGAAAAGTCGAAAAAAGCAATCCATGTGGCAATCGTTTTGGTTTTAGGATTCTATTTTTTCAGTGAAATAGTGGGAGTTCGCTTCTTACCAGCCCTTGCTTGGTTGACAGTGCCGAATCCATGGGATACTCTCCTTATGACAGGAGCTAGTGGAGCTCTCATTCTTTGGCAATGGAAAGAAGAGCTTGGCAGAGCCTTCATCTTTCCTATCGTCGCCTTTTTAGTGGTTGGATTCTTACATCGCTGGACCTTGGCACAAGGAGTTCAGAATCTTGGTATGACAGTTCTTCTGCCCACAGTGATCATCATCTTTGGGCTGGTTATTTATTATTGGTTTACGATTCGTTCTTTGAAAAAGAATAGGACGGAAAGTGATAAATAGAAAGAAAAGGAGGGCTTGGACAAAAGTCCTAGCCTTTTAATTGTTTTTGGATTGTCGAGCAAGACGCAGTGGTTGAGTGGGCTCTACTACGCTGATTTCATCAGCTTTTACAGCCCTACTCAACTGTGCGGAGGTGGGACGACGAAATCGAATTCTAACGAATGACCGATTTCTGTCCCACTCTCTTTTCTGATCCAAGTATGATAGAATAAACTCATTAGATGGGAGAATATACATGAATCTATTTCGAAAAAAGGCTTTGGGACAGGTTCACCCAGGGTTAAACCGCCATTTACGGTTGTGGGATTTAATTATTTTAGGAATCGGTGCCATGGTGGGGACAGGGATCTTCACGATTACGGGAACTGCAGCAGCGAATTTAGCTGGTCCAGCCTTGATCATTTCGATTGTGATTGCGGCTTTTTGCGTTGGCTTATCTGCCCTCTTCTTTGCAGAATTTGCCTCTCGTATTCCTTCAACTGGTGGGGCCTATAGTTACCTCTATGCCATCTTTGGAGAGTTTCCTGCCTGGATTGCCGGTTGGTTGACGGTGATGGAATTTATGACAGCTGTATCAGGGGTAGCTTCAGGTTGGGCTGCGTATTTCAAGGGCTTGTTGGCCAATCTTGGTTGGAGCCTGCCGACGGCTTTAAACGG
Source organism: uncultured Streptococcus sp. (assembly GCA_916048115.1). GTDB lineage: Bacteria > Bacillota > Bacilli > Lactobacillales > Streptococcaceae > Streptococcus. Next base: position 6,228 of record CAJZGQ010000002.1, read on the forward strand.
GACTTTTGATCCAGCTAAGGGAACTTATGTGGATCTTTTGCCAATTTTAGTGATGGTGCTAGTCACCGCCTTGGTCCTCATGAATGCAAAGGCGGTCTTACGCTTTAATTCCTTACTGGTCTTACTCAAGTTCTCCGCTCTTGCCTTGTTTATTCTTGTGGGGATTTTTCACCTAAATCCTGGCAACTGGGCAAACTTTGCTCCGTATGGATTTGGCGAAATCTATGGTGGTCAGACAGGGATTATGGCTGGAGCTTCGCTCATGTTCTTTGCCTTTCTTGGTTTTGAGTCCATTTCAATGGCGGTCGATGAAATCAAGGAACCACAAAAGAACGTTCCTCGCGGCATCGTCCTTAGTCTTTTGATCACAACGGTTCTTTATATCTTGGTTACCCTGGTTTTGACCGGCATGGTTCCTTTTAAGAACTTAAATGTAGATGATGCGGTTGCCTTTGCCCTCCGTCAGGTAGGAGCTAGCTGGGCAGGGAATTATGTATCGTTGGTCGCTATTTTGACCCTGATTACCGTCTGCATTTCGATGACCTTTGCCCTCTCACGGATGATTTACAGTTTGGCGCGAGATGGCCTTTTGCCAAAAGCGATGAAACAGCTCGATCCTAAAACCAGAATTCCAAAAAATGCGACCTTGGTCGCTGGATTGATGGCTGCCATTGCCGGTGGAGTTTTTCCGCTAGCTAGTATCGCTTCCTTTTTAAATATCTGTACCTTGGCTTACCTGGTTATGTTGGCCTTCGCTCTCTTGAAATTGCGCAAGGAACACGGTGCTCCTGGACCTGGTGAATTTAAAACGCCTTTGGTTCCGGTTTTGCCAATCCTATCGATTGTGGTCTGTGTGTCCTTTATGACCCAGTATTCTCTATCGACCTGGCTGGCCTTTGGAGTTGCTCTCTTGATTGGGATAGGAATTTATTTTGGCTATGGGTATCGCCATTCAGAAGAAAATCAATAAAAGATGAAAGCTAGAGTAGAAGAACTCTGGCTTTTTGTATAGGGAAAGCTCTTTTTTTGGTATAATAAAGGGAGAAAGTTAAATAGATAACAAAGGAGAACACCATGACATTTGAAGAGATTTTACCAGGATTAAAAGCCAAGAAAAAATATGTACGAACAGGATGGGGTGGAGCAGAAAACTATGTCCAATTGTTTGATACCATCGAGCAAAATGGGGTGGCTCTGGAAGTGACACCTTATTTCCTCATTAACGTGTCTGGTGAAGGCGAAGGCTTTTCCATGTGGAGTCCAACTCCCTGTGATGTTCTAGCGACAGATTGGGTGGAAGTCCATGACTAAACGGGTCTTGATTACAGGCGTGAGCTCCGGGATTGGTCTGGCGCAAGCTCGTTTGTTTTTAGAAAAGGGCTATCAGGTTTATGGAGTGGACCAAGGAGCAGATCCTCAGTTGCCAGGCGATTTTCACTTCTTACAGCGAGACTTAACCTTGGATTTGACACCAATCTTCGACTGGTGTCCTGAGGTAGAGGTCTTGTGCAATACAGCTGGGGTCTTGGATGATTACAAACCGCTTCTTGAGCAAAGTGCTCAGGAGATTCAGGAGATCTTTGAGATCAACTATGTGACTCCGGTAGAGCTGACACGACATTATCTGACTCAAATGTTGGAGAAGAAGCAAGGGATCATCATCAATATGTGCTCCATTGCTTCTAGCCTTGCAGGCGGAGGTGGGCACGCCTATACCTCTTCTAAACATGCCTTAGCAGGATTTACCAAGCAATTGGCCCTGGATTATGCTGAAGCTGGGATTCAGGTCTTTGGCATTGCTCCTGGTGCAGTTAAGACTGGTATGACCGCAGCGGATTTTGAACCAGGAGGTTTAGCAGACTGGGTAGCCAGTGAAACGCCTATCAAACGCTGGATTGAGCCAGAGGAAGTGGCAGAAGTCAGTCTCTTTTTGGCTAGTGGGAAGGCCTCTGCCATGCAGGGACAAATCCTGACGATTGATGGTGGCTGGAGTTTGAAATAGAGAACTGAGAAAGCAGGAGGTTAAAGCATGCACGAATATGATTTTGGTTTTTCCTTGCCGAAAGGATATCAGGTATTTCTTGATGACTTAGGGGATCAGCCAGGTTATGACATTGGTGAGACAGGTATTTACCTCTATGCTAAAGAGGATCTTACCGAACGCAATCAAACCTACCAGATTGATGAGGATGAACCAGATTTCTTTATGATCGGTCAAGATGGGGATCTGGCCTATTTCCTCAAAAAGAATGGGGACGATAGCATTTATGAAAATGATCTAGGTGCGCTAGGTTCTCTCGAAATGCAAAAGGTAGCTGAATCAATTGCAGACTTTATTAATCAGATCTTGCAGGAGGAGTAAGATAGAACATAGAAAGGAGACTGAGAAATCGAGTTGCAAATAGCTCGTCGATTTACTCAGTCTTTTTTAAAAAATTTTTTAAAAAATCTTTTCTCATTCATTTTGGATTCATCTTTCTTAGATAAAATAGAATCATCAAGAAGAACTTGATAAGAAAAAAAGAAAGTTGGAAACTAACATGAAAAAATCAATTAAACAAAAAGCCGTTGCAAGTCTCGCAATCTTCTCTCTATCAACTGCCGCTCTAGGCTCTGTAGTAGCCTTTGCCGATACTGGAACAAGTAAAAAGACTACTTCTTCAACAGTGACTGCATCTGTCACCCTTGCACAAGCTCAAGAAAAAGCTCTGAAAGAAGCTAAGGGTGGAAAAGTGATTGGCTACGAGCAAGAAGAAAAACATGGAAAAGCAGTGTATGAAGTGACCATCTTGGATGGAAAAAATGAAAAAGAATATAAGATCGATGGCCAGTCTGGTGCTATCTTGAAGTCAAAAACTAAGGATCTGAGTCAGGATCGTGAAGATCAGCAATTAATCGGAGCAAGTGTTCAGTTGGACTTGGCTAAGGTAGAGAGCCAGCTGAAATCAAAATACTCGAATGCTAGTATCGAAAAAGTAGAGTTAGATGTAGAAGATGGTAAACTTGTCTATAGCGTTAGCTTGCGAGAAGGCAATCAAAAAATTGAGTTAGAGTTAGATGCCAATACAGGTACCGTATTGGAAGAAGATGTGGAGCTGGATCACGATTAACTAGAGTAAGATCTCGACTAGGCTTTTCCTAGCCGAGATTTTTTATGGAAGCATGGTATAATAAGGGAAGAAATTTGGAGTAAGTGGCTATGAAAGTATTAGTGATTGAAGACGAAGTAGATTTGAATCGTAGCATCGTTAAATTACTGAAAACCCAGCAGTATAGTGTTGATGCGGCCTATGATGGTCAGGAGGCCTTGGACTACATTCGTGTGTCCCAGTATGACGTGATTATTTCAGATATTATGATGCCGCAGCTAGATGGTTTGGGGGTATTGAGCTACTTGAGAAATCATCAGATTAAGACCCCAGTTCTGATGCTAACGGCTAAAGATAGCCTAGAAGACAAGGTAACAGGACTGGATGCTGGTGCAGACGACTACTTGGTCAAACCCTTTGAATTTGATGAATTACTGGCTCGGATTCGCGTCATGCTGAGACGAAATAATCGAGAAAACTTGACCAACCTGGTCCAATTTGGTGACTATTCCTTAGACCTGGCAAAAAAGACCATCCAACACAAGGGTGTTTTGGTTGACCTGACTTCCAAGGAGTATGAGTTACTAGAGTGTCTGGTGCGCCATCCCAATGTGGTTTTAAGTCGGGAACAGATTCGTGAGCATATTTGGGATTTTGATTATGTTGGAGAGTCTAATATCATTGATGTTTTAGTCAAGAATATCCGCAAAAAATTAGGTAATCCATCGATTATTCATACAAAAAGGGGGATGGGCTATGTTTTCAAAAATGAAGAAGGACTCTAAGTCTCCCTCCATCGTTTCTAAGGTGACATTGTGGTATACCCTCTTTGTTTCTTTTCTCTTTGTTCTTATGTTTTGTGCTTCTTTTATCATTTCCGGAGCCTGGTCTAGCTATAGCTCACGTGGGGAACTGGAGCAGAAGACCATGGAAGTAGCTTCAGACCTTGAGGAATTTGAGCCCTTTGATGACGGCAATTATTTTGCACTCTACAATCAAAACATGAAGTTGGAGCAGGGTGCTCTGCCAAGTGGCTTTGATATCAATGCTGGCTTTGAGTCTGGGAAATTGTCGACGTATACCTCTTCCCAAGCAACCTATTATTATTTTGATGTCTATAATGAAAGTGAGGGCAAATGGATACGGGGCGTGCGCCTTGCTTCTGGTCTAGGAAGAGAATTAAGTATCTTTTTTCTTTCCTTGGCCATTCTAGCTCCTCTGTCCATCCTTGGGATGGCCTGGGGTGGACGTCGGATCCTTCGTAAGACCTTTCTGCCGATCAGAGAGGTGACCCAAATGGCAGAGGAAATTGCAGAGAGCGGAGACTACAGTAAGCGCGTGTCGACCGAGCATCAGAAGGATTATGTAGAAACGTCTCGTCTTACCAAGGTCTTTAATAATTTGATTTCTTCTGTTCAGTCGACTTTTGAGAAAGAAAAGCAATTCAACCAAAATGTATCCCATGAGTTGCGGACCCCTCTGTCAGTCATCGTTTCGGAGAGTGAGTTTGGCTCCAAATATGCAGATAACCTAGAGGAGACCAAGGAATCTTTGACGGTCATTCATCGGCAGGCTAAATTAATGAAATCGATGACCGAGCAGATCTTGGAAATATCCAAGACCCAACACCTGCAGTGGTCGGATTTAAAACCCGTTTGTCTATCAACCCTGGTGTCAGATTATTGTCAGGGACAGGAAAGAAAGTGGGGCGAAAGCCCCATAGCCTTTGAAGTGAGCATTCAGCCGGACCTCTGGATTCAGGGGGATGCTGTTTTGGTCACTCGGATGCTGGATAATCTATTGAGCAATGCAGTGAAATTTACCAAGACCAAGGTTGCCATCCACTTGGTGGCTAGTCCAGCTGGTGCTGTTCTCAAGGTAGCGGATGATGGGATTGGGATAGCGCCAGACCATTTGAGCAAGATTTGGGATCGCTTCTATCAGGTGGAGGATTCTCGGAACAAGGGCCTCAATAGTGGTATCGGACTTGGGTTGTCCTTTATTAAGGACATTGCAGACCTCCATCGAGCAGAGGTGAAAATCATCTCTGAAGAAGGAAAAGGAAGTCTCTTTCGTGTGACTTTCCCACAGATCCAGGACAAGACTTCTGTCTAAGACGGTTGATTGAGCGATCAGTATGGGTTGAAAAGGGAAAATAATAAAGTGAAATAATAAGGATAAAATGAGTCTAGTAAAACCGCTAGGCTCATTTTCTGTTTTAGCTTTATGGAAAGGGAATCTTATGGTATGATAGCCTAAAAGGGACCTGTAATATGGAGGTCAAACTATGGAAAGAGAGACTCAAAAAGGAGAAGGGATGCTCGTATTGACAGACACAGATCCAGCTGTTTCAAGAGAAGACCTGTTACAATTTGAGGAGTTTCTTGGAAAGAAATTGCCGGAAGCCATGAAGGATTTTTATCTCAAGTACAACGGTGGCCAGCCCCAAGTAAGGGGTGTTCACGATGATTATCATCTCTTTCCTTTCAATTCCTTTGATTCACTTGAAGAGATGAGGAAGTCTATGAAATGGTTTGACGATGAGGCTGTGCCTACGGGATTTAAGGCTACAGACCTTCTCCATTTTGCCTATGATCCTGGATCAGGCAACTATGCTCTTTCTTTAAGGACAGAAGATTATGGCAAGGTTTACTTCTATGTTTTAGAAGAAAAAGCTGAGTTGTATGGTCAATGGCCATCTTTTGAGGTTTTTTTGAATTCCTTTGTTGAAGAGTGAGACTAAAAAGGAGAAGAGATGCGGAAACACCAAGAACTTTCACTAGAGCAGATCATCGAGCAGGTGCGCGTGGACAAGTTGGTATCAGATGATTTTTGCCTCTATGGCAAGGAGGATGGAGAACTAGCACTAGCTAGGTCCTATTGGGTATCAAATTATCCGGATGTCGTGGAAGACCGTGATATTTACCCTGCTGATGCAGTGGAGCAAGATCTCCAGCTAGTCTACTATGGAGAGCAGTTGATTGATGTTCTTTCGGTTGCACTTGAAGAAAAACCAGAGGCTAGTCACCAAGACTTGGTCGACGCTTTGAATTATTATAATCAGCACGATAACTTTATGTCCTTTAATGATTAGCTAGGCCGATTAGAGAAATAGCATCCGAAAGGAGGAAAGATAGTGATGAGAGAATATAAATTTAATATCCATAACGAGATGTATGTAGCAATTCCAGAGGAAAGAGAAAAGGTCTGCCTTGCTTTAAGTGATTCTTTAGAGGTTATCAATGAGGAGTTGACTCCGTCTTATAAAGCAAAATTCGATAATCTACTGGATCAATCATCAGTATGGTATCCAAAAGCTTTGGAAAAAATTCAGGAGGAATTTCCAGAACTAGCGCACGCCAGACTCCTATCCATTTTTATCTTGTCTGAACAGACGGACATAGACCTGATTTTTGGTTTGGAATTTGGACTAAGAGAGGACTCGGAGCATGGTAGAGGACTTAAATTCTCCCTCAATAGTCTTGAAATTTTAGAATATGGTTTAGGGGAAGTCGCTTACTACTAGGTGTAGTCGATGATAAGAGAAGTACTAGAGGATGGAGCAGGATATGGTTGAGAAAGAATGGCGTTTTTATTCATCAGAGGATGATAGGGAGTGGGTGATTTTATCCGATCGTGATAGAGCTGAAACAAAAGAGGATATCCACTCTTTTAATCAGAAAGAATCCGTCATGCGAATGTATCGAAGACCGGGGGACTTTATCTCAGTGTCTTTGCTGTCCGCTTCTTATGAAATAGATGATGTAACTGGGAAACTTGGACAAGAGCGAGATTTCTATTTAAAAATTGAATGCCTGCAAGATGGATGGGCCAGTATTAGTTCTCAAGTCTATAAAAAAGAGGAAGCAATAACCTTAGCAAGCCTCTTTATGGGACTCAGAAAAGATGCGGCTATCAAACTTTGGAAGTTAAAAAAATTGGGTGAAAAGAATCTAGGAGATCGGATAGAAAAATGACAGTTACTATTGATGAATTAGTGAAGGAGCTTGGTTTTTGTGTGGTGCCTACAAAGGAGAAACCATTTCGTCTGGATGAGATCCGTTTCAACCTTTTGGCATATTTAGAGGATTATTCCAAAATGGGATTTTCTTTTGTCAAAGTAGCTACTGATCTGGTAAAACTAAGGAAAGAGCAAGAGAGTTATAGGCTTTTTGGCCAGTGTTTTTTAGGTGCTTTTGTAATTGGAGAAGAGGAACAAGTCTTCTTACTTTGCAATCAAGAAGGAAGAGAAGTTTTTCAAGAAGCGAGGGTTTATGTCAATTCTTCCTTACATACTTTTGTTTCCTCTTATTCACTTTTTCTATCAGGCATCTTTCTTTTGAAAGCAAAGTTTTATGAGATTGAGCAAGATGAAGTCGAAGAGATTGCAGCAAATTTGAAGAACCAAGTACTTGCCTTGGAAAAGTCCCTTGAACAAGAATTGCCCTTCTGGGAGCACATGGCCTATTTGATAGAAGACGATGGAATCGTTCTAAGAGATGATCTCTTTCATATCCTGAACAAAGAACAGTAAATTCAAATGGAAATATAAAGAGGATTTAAAAATGGACTATGTAGATGAGTTAACTTCAGGACGTACGCCCTTGGTAAAAAAAGCTGCGAAAAAAATTTTAAAGGGTAAACTAAAAGGATATGAACCATTTTTGCATCAAGCCTTGGAAGGCGAGATGGAAAAACCTAAATCATGGGAATCACAAATGTACTTACTCTACGCCATAGCCGCAACGGATTGTACAGAAGAAGTCCCCTATCTCAAGTCATTGTTGCTGAGAGATATTCCAACCCCTGTAACCTATCGCTCTCTAGCAGTAGCGATTGCTTATCTAGAAAATTTAGAAACAGAGAACTTGTCTTTCGTTTATGAGTCCTTGGAATCGAATAACTCTTTGCAAGCTGCTGGCGCTTGTGCAGCACTCTATATGAGAAAGATTGTGCTGAAAGATGATGATTTTGAAAAGATCATGACCTTTATCACCAAGGATGTTTATTTGGAAAATATAAGAGGAACAATCGCTCCTTTTATGTTCATTTTGGCTGCATCTTATCTATATCCAGAACAGAATCGCCAGAAAATTGTAGACTTTTCTCGTCAATTTAATGAAGTACATATAAATACAATCATTGATGATGTATCCAAAGGAAAGGACGGCAGGAGGGTCAGGCTATTCTAAAATCTCCTTAAAGAGCGAAACAATAACTCTTAAAAATAAGACTTTTATTCCAAAGGGATTCATAAGGTGAATGGTCAACTGGAACTGCTTTTTTTAGAGAATAAGGTTGAATTCAATTTTAAAAACCAAAATGATGTGATGTTATCGGGATCTTCTGATCTTGTTAGAATTGCTGAGATTGCTCCTGTGAAGATTGATACTTAAAGATGTATTCCTAGCTTATTTGCGGAGATTCAGGATAATCAAACAATCCTCCTTTATTAGGAGGGACACCGCGACTATGGGAAAAAGTGAAGGAAGAGCACAAACATTAGACCTTGACCTAAGGCTAAACCTTTCTACAAGAAAAAAACTACGAGACCACGAATATGAAGTTACAGTATTTTGAATTAGATAAGCCCTATGTGGAAAATCAACAGAGGATTGAGGAGCTAATGGACTCAGCTATGCTAACATATGAGGAAGCTAGAGTTGAAGACTACCGACAGAATTGGAAAGACCAGCGAAGAGCGTTTGTATATGAATCCAAATGTATGACCTCTATGGTAGAACGCCTCTTTAAACCAGTTGTGACCCAGGATTGTTGGAAAATCATCGTAGAATGTGTAGATACGATTAGCAATCCAGCTATCATGAATCTACTTGGTGTCTATACTGTTCAGGTCTTATTTGATTTTTCTAGCTATGAAAGCTCGAGTCCATTGGAACAGAAAAAGATGCTCTCAGAGGCCTTGTTAAAAGGAGTAAAGCGCGTGTTTCAGGAACTCTCCATTCCCTGCTCCCTGATAGAGGATGTAGTCAATGAAATAGAGAAAAACGATTATGAAAATAGCTGGGAGTGGAAAAGGAAGAAGATCCAATCCACGACCTATTCCATTCAAGTGGAGCATCAGCTTAATAAGGTGGATTTGTTTTGGAAGATAGAGCACAAGAATAAGAACATCCGTCAGTTGATTCAATCCTGCCCTGCTCATGAGATGGATTATGGGGCTAAGCTTGGTAAACTGGAAGCAAAAGGTAACTTCCTATATCTGCTGGATAAACAGAACGAGGTTGTGAGCAAGCTAGAGTTTGAAAACATAGCTGAACGAACCCAAAAAAACTAGCCATTGTCCATAAAATACTTGTCAATAGCAAGTAAGCAAGTATAGTAAGAAATGGCAATATAACAAAATAGAATACAAAAATTAAGGGTCAAAAACTATGGTGAATAAATTAGCAAATGTTGCTGGTGGAGAAATTTTTGCAATTCCTTTGTTTTTATCTGATAGATCCGATTTAGAGAGATTTAAAAAATCTGATTTCTCTGGGGAAAATAAAAAATTCGCCTATTGTAGAATCATCAAAGATCTAGGTGGTGGCGGTATACTCATAGAGGTTTTTACTTTAATCAATGGATTGACTCCTGAAATAGAGGACATCATCCAATCAGGAAGGTTATTTCCGCCAATTGCCATAAATGGTCTGGGAATATATAAAAAACGTTGGCCGGAAGTCGGACAAGAAGAGAAGTATGACTGCGAAATAGATTCTCATTTTTCTCAAATACAGTTACTTCTTCCTGCCTTACCGCATGAAAAGCCTAGATTATGGCAGAATGGTCAAGAAAAGTTTATTTCTTTTGAGGAGAGCAAGGATTATGAAGAATGGACAGTCTGGCTTTCTTCTCATTTAGAAAAAAGAATTATTGATAGTTTAAAAGCAAGAGGAATCAACATTTAGTTATGAAATCAGATAATTTTTTTAAATGACAGAATTGAGGTAGACTGGATGAATTGGGATGATGAGATTGAACGTCTTATAAAAAGTGATTTCTTTTTTAAAATGGGAGAAACTGAACAGATAGATCATGTTATCTTTATAAAAAACGTCAATGAAGCTTTTATAAATCCTACGGAAGAAGCTTTTGAGAATCTATATAAGAAAATGAATTGGCTTCCGTCGTCGCTGAGTGATAAAGATCCATTTTATGGGGATCTTAAGGTTCCAGAGGAACTTGTAGATTATAGGAAAAGGGTTAGTCAAATTATATTCCAAAAGGCAAGAGAGATGGATAAAAGCCTGTTTGTATCCAGAGCGCATGATTTTTCAAATGTTGCTAAAATGGGAATGGCCTTTGCTTTTAGACAATATTTAGTAGAAAAGTCCTTGTCGTTAGGGTCTTATTGGGAAAATATTGTTAACTTGTATTATATGGGACATTGGCCGATAGGGTATTTTGAAGGGATCCTGTTTGCTATTTAAGATAACATGATTAAAAGTAAATATAAAAGTATGAGGCTTTGCTAGAGATTTATTCTGACCTATCAAATGTTTTTCATGAAGCAAGCACCCGTTAGCTAACGAGAGAGTGAGAACAATGAGTGACTTAAAAAAGAAATTATCCTTGTTAAAAGTGAAAAGACGAATCAATCAGTTGAAGGGGATTAAGGATGTCTATTTTCTGACCGATAAACCTAAAGAAATTGCTTGGTATGCTGGGGAGTTGAATCCTATCGACTCTCCGATTCCTTGCCTTTATGAGTTTCCTGCCGACCTTACTACTAAAGATCTAAGTAGGTCAATTCAAAGTCTAGTTGGAAATAGAAGGCAGTTTATCCTAGTTTTGTGGGAGTTTTCACCAGTTTATGTCTTGTTTCAAATGGAGTCTTTGGATGACTTTTTGCCCTCTTATTTTACTGAATTTTCTACCAGAGACTTGACGCTATTCTTTCAAGACCAGGAAAAAGTATTGGATCTCCATTTAGCGGAGGATAAAGTAGAAGTGAGAGTCTTGGAGAATAAGGCTAAGAACCGGTAGATTCTATAAATTGAAAATGAACATAGAATTAGTCGATGAAAGAGGCAAAGAGGAAAGAATGCCATTCTTGGAGAGACAATGGTTAAAGGTGGTTCTAATGTGTGAAAAAGAATATTATTATTATGGCAATAGTGAGTTTATGACAGGCCTAGGAGTTATTTATACAGAGTTTACTGGTCAGCGTGTAAGTCGACAAATTAACGTTTTGAATGGGCACTCTTATGCTTCCTCTTGCCTACAGGATTATGTTCCAGAAGTAGGGTTTCTACTCTATGATGGTCGAAAAGATGAGTTGGATCTATCAGACTCCATCAAGATTAGTCAAGAGGAATTTGAACGAATTTGGGCTCAGGCTGTCGCTAGCGGTCAGAATGATACGTAATCGTCAGTTGAAAATAGCCAAATATAATCCCAAAAATGTGAGAGGAGTCTAATAATGATGTTCAATTTGTTAAAGGGATTCGTAGAAGTCTATCATAGAAACAAGGGCTTAGGAGAGCTTGTATTTACTAGTGACTGTCTCCATGTCGAAAAGCCAGATTTGTCTGGTCAATTGAAAGAGTTCTACCAACATTTGAGCTTTGAGGAAGAAGCTTATTTTAGAGGAGCTCCCTATGATCTTGCTCTAATTCCTCTCCCTCTATGTGAAGCTGCATCAGAAGGATGGCAGGATCCTAGCTGGAAAGAGAGTTATGTGGTTTTTGCTCACATGATGGGGGATGAGCCAATTTTTTGTGATCTAACTAGCGAGCTTAGTCCTGTATTTGGCAAGATTCCTGGGAATTCCAAGCTCTATTGCTTAAGCCCCTCTTTATCTACTTTCTTGTCTACTTATAGTCAGATGAAAAAGCTAGAAATCACCAAGTTTGAGAATGACATCTACATTGATGAGGACTTGTCGGACTATAAAGAAGGTTTTTTAACAGGAATCATGGCTATTATCGAGGAGCAACTTCCTGAAGCCTATCGAAAAGATTTTATTGAATTTATGCTTGGCTAAAGCCAAAGATGAAGAGATGAGAAGCAAATGAAAATGAAGAATTTTTTAAAATGTTGTGAGGATCTGATTATACAAGAAAGTGGGGCCTCAGCTTTTGAACTAGAAAAACTCAAAGCCAGACAGTTTCCTCAAGCTCACCTGGATTTGCTCTCCATGACCAATGGCTTGGAGTTTTATGGTGGCTATTATCGCTTGTTTGGGACGGATTCTACTCAAGCTATTACGCTAGATTCCTGGAATTCGGATGAGGTATGGAAAGACGTCTGGAGAGATTATGTATCAGACTACTATTTTTTTGGTATGTCTGCTATTGGAGATCAATTCGCTTATAGATTGAAGGATGGGAACATTCAAAGTCATCAAGTTTATTATTTAGATGGGATTACTATGGATGTTATCGAGATCTACGACAGTTTTGAAGCGTTTTTTGAGAGGGAATTTGTTCTGAAAGCTCAAGGTGGGATGGAATCTATTTTTGTTTCTGCTAGGGAACGATTTGGAAATCTAGACCTCTCCAGAAGCTGTATTTATTCCCCTTCCTTAATGATAGTGAATGATCCAAGTGTTGAAAATCTCATGCTTTTACCGACAAAGGATGTCATGACCATCAATGGGGATTTGTTTGTTCAATTGTCTGATTCAGAGGAGTCTATTACGAAACTAGAGCAATATCTAGACGCTTCGGGTAGAGCCAGAGTCAAGGTCATTTTTGATCGAGATTGAGCAAGCAGGATAAAGTTTATATAGAAAAGAGTACTCTTGAGATTCATGATTTTAGTTTTTGAGACAAGCAATGGTTTATTCTTCTTGTAAAAGTGTCATTGTAAAAATAGATAGGTTGAACAAAGAAAACGAAGCATGATATTCATAAAAAGAGGTGAATAATGACCAGTTTAGATAAATATTTAGAGATCATTAAAAAAGGATTTTCCGAAAGAGAGAATCTAATGGCAATGGAGCCTCTGCATTCTATTGAAGAGATTGCACCATTATTGGATGAAACATTGACTTATAAAGAATTCATCAATATCAATCGCTTATTAAGACAAAAATACATTGTCGAAAACCCAGAGGAGATGCTAAAAGATGTAGATTTTAACCAGCTTTCTTTACCTAGCAATACGAGGGTGATTTACTTGATGGGAAGTAAATCTGATGTGCTAGACTTTTCAAAATATGAACAAGTAGAAAAGATTTTAATAGTTGGGGCTAGAAAAGTAAGAAAGATCATCTTACCCCAGAATGATTGTGTGAAAGCTCTAGGGATATCTTTCATGACAAATTTGGAAACGATAGAGAACATTTCTTTTCATAAAGGCATGCGTTATCTGCACTTTGATTATGGTGTAAAGTTGCCCAACTTTTCTTTTATTAGAGATTTAAATCAGTTACTCTATCTTTCATTTACGGCAAATAAAAAATTACCAGAATTGGATTTTATCCAGCCCTCTAGTGAGCTTCGTTTTTTGGATTTTGTCGATACGTCTATTTTTAACTACGCATCAACAGTTAGCTACCTGAAGTGTCTGAAACATCTTCGATTTTTAACAACGGGAAGAACGAATCAAAAGCAAAGAGATCTTCTTAGAAGCGAGTTACCACATGTTTGCATGCGAGAGGATTAAAAAATGCTTACAATACGAATTTTTGTAATGTATAAACAAGCAACAATCTAACTATCGTCCCATTGTTTAAGCAGGAGGAAATATGACCCATACGAATCTAGCAAAAGAAACCTTACTCCAGTTTATGCAGGCTATGTATTCTTGGGAGAGGAAAGCCACTAGGAGCCTAAGAAACCAAGCCGATAAAGAGATGTTGAAGGATGAATTAGCTGCTATATTTGATCAGTTTTGTAGATCTAAAAAAACACTCAGAGAAAGGGAAATATCTTTATCTGTTCGATTTCCATTTGACTATAAATTAGAAACGCATCCCATCGTTGCTGAAGAGCATGACGTGAATCAAACTTACTTCTATATCAAGGAGAATCGTTCTGGTTTAGAAACTCTCTATCGTTTTCGAATGGTGTTTCAAAAGGGGAAATGGTGGATTGATAAGAAAGAATGGCTTGGTGATGGGAAGTGGATCAATTCTTCCTTGTGATATACTGGATAGTATAGGAAGTTGGGAAGAGAAGCACTTCAAAATACAGTAGTAGTTGGATTAGGCAATGACAAGTGTAAGTAATGAAATGTTAGAGGTCAATATGAATAAAACACTTTCAAATCAAAAAAGAAAATTAACAACCATTAGAAATCAAATACTCAAGGCGAGAGATTTTCACTTAGAGCCAGAAAACCTATCTAATACTGAAGCCATTTTAACAGCTCTAAAATCTGATAAGAAAAGCGTTAAAGTTAACTATGAAGAAAATGGTGAGATAAGATCATACCTGTATAATCATGTAGATATGATTGATTCTATAAGTCCGTATCCTCTAGTCTCTAATTTTATAGAAAGTAAAACATCTGAAACCTATCAATCTTTGCTAAATGGCTGTTTTTGTTCTGTAATGGCAGACATGGCTTCTGCTAAATATTTGGCTAAAGGGGGCTCAAACTTTGATACAGATATTTGTTTAAATATCTTATTTGCCCTTGCCTATTTGGATGATATGTATGTAGAGTTTTTAATTGATAAATTAGCCTATTTTAAAGAAGCTCAAGTTGAAAAAGGGAAAAAAGTTATTTTCTTTTCAGCCAAGAGTTTATTGCCTTTAGTCGTTTTTCTTTATGGAAATGGTAAGGGTGATCGACTTGCTAACCTACTGGAGAATGCTTGTGATGCCAAATATCAACCCTTGGACAAGAATCCTTATCAGAATGTGAATGATACCTATAAACAGGTTATGGAAACTATTTTTTCAGAGGACGATGATGTTTTTAGAGAAACAATTTTATCCATGTGTGATTATCATTTAGCAAATACCAGAGATAGTCATTTAGTAGATTTCAATACCTTACTCTGGCAATATTTCCCAATTGAAATCTTGGTTTTATTAAAAGAACGTCAGAAAAAAGGTCTCTCAATAGATGGAATTAGGCATCCCTTGCTTGATGACTTTTTACCCTATTTCATGGATGAATTTGAGATATCTGAGCAAAATAAGATGATTCTAGGAACGATCTTAGACTAGTTGTGTAGAATGGATGGAAATCGTCAATAACCCATGCAATCGCAAGGAATTATAGGAATCACCTATATCCATATAGATTTCTAGGAAAATGCAATGAGGAACTCTCCACATTCTTTTAGAAATAGAGGTAAAGAAATGAAAGAGGCCAAAGAACTCTTCCTAAAAAATGGCTTTTCGCGACTAAAGCGAACCCATAACTATTATAAAATTGATCATGATTTTTATACGGTCATCTATTTTCAACGAAAATCAGATGGTAGTGCCTATTTTGTGAATGTTGGCCTTCACCCCCTCTTTCTGGACGCGGGACTGTTAGAAGAAGTGGATTGTGCTTTACGGACGCGATTAGGTTCTATCGATTATAGAAATGGCATGGATCAAGCTGAATTGGAAAAGGCTGTCCAAGAGGCCATTGATTTTACTGCTCAGTATGCGTCGTATCCTACCGTATTTTCGAGCATAGATCCCGAGAAGGATCTTGAGAAGGATTGGTTGTTAAAACAATTCTCTATCACCAAAGTGAACTTATGCAGATTGTATGTTGAGTATTATGATTTAATCGATTCTAAGAAGTTGGCTTTAGATTTTGCAAACTATGGCTTATCCATTACACCTAAGATTGCTTCTGTTCCTAAAAACTTCTTTAAAACCTATATTCGTTCAGGAGAAATAATAAAAACTACTTATTAGGGCGGAGTGAAAGTGCGGATGTACTGGTCAATATCCTGACGAAAGAAACCGGTAGGAGAAAAGAAATGAATGTGAAAGAACTAATCAAAGAGATTGAAAATGATGCTGAGTTCGTCTCGTATTTAAACCGGGTCCCTAAAAAGAATAAGAAGACCCAAGCTAGTTATCTCGAATCGCTGAATCATCTGGCCTATTTACTTTATCTGGATGGTCAAGAGGAAATGGCTAAAAAATTATTAGATAGGATCATACAAGTTCCATTTGAAGGGAATTATAACACTTGGA
>CAJZGQ010000003.1 GCA_916048115.1 uncultured Streptococcus sp.
TGTCACGAGCTGTAGCCAATGAGCAGATCAAAGAAGGAAAAGTTCTGGTCAATGGAACTGTGAAAAAAGCTAAGTATACGGTCAAAGAAGGAGACATCATCCAGTATGAAGTCCCAGAAGTGGAAGAGGTCAGCTATGAAGCAGAAGATCTGCCCTTAGATATTGTCTATGAGGACCGGGATGTCGTCGTCGTCAATAAACCCCAAGGCATGGTCGTTCACCCAAGTGCCGGCCATACTAGTGGAACCTTGGTCAATGCCCTTTTATACCATGTCAAAGACCTTTCAGGGATCAATGGAGAATTGCGTCCAGGAATCGTCCACCGGATTGACAAAGACACGTCAGGCCTCTTGATGGTCGCAAAAAATGACCAAGCCCACGTCGCCTTAGCAGGGGAACTCAAAGACAAAAAATCTCTCCGGAAGTATTGGGCCATTGTCCATGGCAATCTTCCGAATGATCGGGGCATGATCGAAGCACCAATTGGTCGCAGTGAAAAGGACCGGAAAAAACAAGCAGTGACGGCGAAAGGAAAACCTGCAGTGACCCGTTTTCAAGTCTTGGAACGCTTTGGAAATTACACCTTGGTAGAGTTGCAACTGGGGACCGGTCGCACCCACCAAATTCGGGTGCACATGGCCTATATTGGCCATCCAGTAGCTGGAGATCCTGCTTATGGTCCTAAGAAGACACTCAAAGGGAAAGGACAGTTTCTGCATGCGCGGACACTCGGCTTTACCCACCCTCGCACAGGAGAGACTTTGGAATTTACTGCAGAAGTGCCAGCAATCTTTGAGAAAACGCTGGAAGACCTTCGAAAAGGATAGTGAAGATGGCTGAATGGAGATTCAGTCACTTTCATTACATACGAAATAAATAGTATTAGAAAGTAACATAGAGATGAAAGCAAAACGAATCGTCTTTAAAGTAGGGACCTCGTCTTTGACCAACCCAGACGGGAGTCTCTCCAGACAGAAGGTCAAGGTCATTACCCAGCAGTTGGCTCTCTTACACGAATCGGGCCATGAGTTGATCTTGGTTTCATCAGGGGCGGTTGCTGCTGGGTTTGGTGCCCTTGGTTTTAAGAAGCGGCCGACTAAGGTGGCAGACAAGCAAGCCTCTGCGGCAGTTGGTCAAGGGTTATTGATGGAAGAATATACCTCTAATCTTCTTTTACGCAACATTGTTTCTGCACAAATTTTATTAACCCAGGATGACTTTGCGGATCAACGTCGCTATAAGAATGCCCACCAGGCCCTTTCTGTCTTACTCAACCGTGGGGCGATTCCGATTATCAATGAAAATGATACGGTCTCTATCGCTGAGCTAAAAGTTGGTGACAATGATACCTTGAGTGCGCAGGTTGCGGCCATGGCCCAAGCGGATCTTTTGGTGCTGTTGACGGATGTAGATGGCCTCTATACAGCCAATCCTTCTCAGGATCCAACAGCCAAGCGTTTGGAGCGGATTGAGCACATTTCTCGCGAGATGATCGAGATGGCTGGAGGTGCAGGTAGTAGCAATGGAACTGGCGGAATGCTGACCAAACTCAAGGCAGCGACCCTGGCGACAGAGTCAGGAGTTCCCGTCTATATTTGCTCGTCTCTCAAGCCTGATGCCTTGATCGAAGCGGCGCAAGAGCAAGCAGATGGCAGTTACTTTCTAGCAGAGGACAAGGGTTTAAAAACTCAGAAGCAATGGCTAGCCTTTTATGCAGAAAGTAAAGGAGCTCTTTGGGTGGATGCTGGAGCGGCTGAGGCCTTGTTGCAATACGGAAAGAGCTTATTAATTTCTGGTGTGACCAAGGCAGAAGGGGATTTTTCTTATCAAGACATCGTCAGCGTCTATCATCAAGAGTCAGGACAATTACTAGGGAAAGGGAAAGTTCGTCTCGGCCAGTCGGCTGTGCGCGATCTGCTCCAATCTAAAAAAGCCAAGGGAATCCTGATCCACCGTGATGATTGGATCTCGGTAACTCCTGAGATTGACTTACTCTTTACAGAATTCTAAAGGAAAATGTATGGAAACAACACAAGAACAATTAGCCTTAGCGAGATCGGCTAAAAAAAGCATCAATACGGCCAGTACAGCTCTTAAAAATCAGGCCTTAGAAGCTATGGCCAGCCAGCTTCTGAAAGCGACGGAAGGCATTTTAGCAGCCAATCAAATCGATATGGAAGCGGCACGCGGGAAGATCTCTGAAGTCATGCTAGATCGCCTATTTCTTGATCAAGAGCGGATTGCAGGGATGGCACAAGGGATCCGTGCTTTAATCGATCTGCCAGATCCGATTGGGGAAGTGCTGGATACTGAAGTTTTGGAAAATGGCCTTGAAATCCAGAAAGTTCGAGTCGCTATGGGCGTCATTGGGATCATTTATGAAAGTCGTCCAAATGTAACGTCAGACGCTGCAGCGCTTGCCATCAAGAGTGGAAATGCAGTGGTTCTTCGTACTGGAAAGGATGCCTTTCATTCTGCCCAAGCGATCGTGACCGCACTCAAGGGTGGATTGGAAGAAGCTGGACTCAATCCAGACCTTCTCCAATTGATCCAAGATACGAGTCGAGCGTCCAGCCTTGCTATGATGAAGGCTAAGGGCGATCTCGATTTGCTCATTCCAAGAGGAGGAGCTGGCTTGATCCAAGCAGTGGTTGAAAATGCTATTGTCCCTGTGATCGAGACAGGAACAGGAATTGTTCATGTCTATGTGGACAAGGAGGCTGACTTCCAGAAAGCCCTAGCGATTATTGAAAATGCCAAGACCAGTCGCCCCTCTGTCTGCAATGCTATGGAGGTCTTGTTGGTTGATCAAGCGATCGCGTCTGATTTCTTGCCCTTGGTCAAAGAGCGCTTAGTGGATGAGCGGGAAAGATCGGTTGAGTTGCGTCTAGATGAGGACGCACAGGCTATCATTTTGGGGACAGCAGCGCAGGAGCAGGATTTTGATACTGAATTTTTAGATTATATTTTAGCAGTCAAGGTCGTTGATGGAGTAGAGGAAGCGGTAGGTCACATAGAAGCTCATAGCACCCATCATTCGGATGCCATTGTGACTGAAAATCCTGAGACAGCCGCTTATTTTACCAAGCAAGTAGATTCAGCAGCCGTTTATGTCAATGCATCTACACGCTTTACAGACGGGGGTCAATTTGGCCTAGGTTGTGAAATGGGGATCTCGACCCAAAAACTCCATGCGCGTGGACCAATGGGACTGAGGGAGATGACTAGTTACAAGTATATCGTCAGTGGAAATGGTCAAGTGAGGTAAGTCATGAAAGTAGCATTTATCGGTCTTGGAAATATGGGAGCTAGTCTGGCCAAAGCGGTCGCAAAAGAAGTGGCTAGTACAGACCTGCTCTTGGTCAATCGTTCCCCACAAAAGGTGGAAGAGTTTATCAGCCAATATGGGGGAACAGCATCTGATCTTGAACAAGTCTTTCAAGAGGCGGAGGTCATCTTCTTAGGTGTCAAACCCTACCAAATCAGCCCTTTACTTGAAGAGTACCAGGACATTTTGGGCCAACGTTCCAATCTCCTGTTGGTTTCTATGGCAGCAGGTCTGGAACTGGAGCAAATGGCAAGTGTAGTTAAAAATGAGCGGCTGGGGCTCATCCGCATCATGCCTAATACGCCCGTAGCCATCGGTCAAGGTGTCATCAGTTTGGCCCGCTCCCAAGCAGTAACAAACCAGCAACTAGCGCAAGTCAACCAGCTTTTAGCAGGCGCTGGGGATCTCTATGAAATCGAAGAAAAATTGATGGATCCTGCAACGGCTATCGCAGGTTGTGGTCCAGCCTTTGTCTATCAGATGATCGAGGCCATGGCGGATGCAGGAGTAGCCTTGGGATTACCACGTAGTCAGTCTCTTCAGATGGCGGCTCAGACCTTCAAAGGGGCTGCCAGTATGGTCTTAGAGACGGGGCAACATCCTGGAAGCTTGAAGGATGCAGTTTGTAGCCCAGGTGGCTCAACCATAGCAGGAGTCAATCGCTTAGAACAAGTCGGCCTTCGGGGCGATATTATTGCAGGTGTGGAAGCAGCCTACAAACGCACCCAAGAAATGGGACAAGAGGCAGGACAAAATTAGATAAAATAATTGGTCAAAACCAAGTTTGGAGAACGTTGACGAACTGTTCTTTTATACAAATCTAACAAATTCAGAGTTATCCAATCCTCTATTGAAACTTTTCGCCGTGAGAAAAGTGCCTGAAACTTAATGGTTTCAAGCACTCGGGAGTTTTGAGAGTAAAACAGTTCGGGGAACTGTTTTAGCCTGAGCCTAAAAATTAAAAAGCGAAGGGGTTCAAAACGAATTGAACACGGGCTGCGGATTGTGTCAAAAAGATAAGTTCTCCTAGAATCTAAAGATTCTGCGTCAAACTTCCTATTTTGACTTTATCCGCAGACGCCCTCTGTATCTTGATTTAGTCATGGAACTTCTATGAAGTTCGCTGACGTCCGTTCTCGCCTAAGGAAAGTTTCTAAGAGGACTTTATTTTAAATGTAAAAGATTGGTTTTTTGGCCGATCTTTTTTACGTTAGAGCGACTCTATCTCTACGAAGCCATTTTCAGTCAGACGATAGATTTTTTGGCAGACTTCTTTGAGGAAGGTCCGATCGTGGGAGACTGTAACCAGTCCGCCTGGGTAGTCTGCGAATAGGCGACGAATTTCTGGTTGGGAAGTGGGGGAAAAATTACGAGTAGGCTCGTCCAAGAGCAGAAACTGGGGACTTGTGAGTACTAATTGAAGGAGGAAGAGTTTTCCTTGCTGGCCACCAGAAAGTTCAGAGATAGGATGGTGCATTTCAGAATAAGTAAAGTTGAGGGAGGCTAAATGCAATTGAATAGTGTTGATTTCTTCTCGATCACCTGAATGCTGTAGAAATTGAACGGGTGTCTGAGTCAGAGGGAGACGTTCAGTGTAATCTTGAGGCATATAGGCAGTGCGGATACTCTCATTATTCTGTAAAATCTCCCAGATCTTTTTTAGGAAAGTGGATTTCCCAACACCGTTGGAACCGATAATCCCTATCTTATCTTGCCCTTGAAGTGTGAGGGAGAGGTTCTTGACTAGGACACGATCCCCAATTGCAAGCTCTTCTTGATCTAAGAGAAGGACACGTTTTTGAGGAGACAAGGGAATGAGGGAAGGGAAATGCAGATTGATGATTTCCTCATCATAGGGTTGGGGAGTCATGGATTGGAATTCTCGCTCGTAGCGCTTTTCTTGTGAGAGGAGGGACTTCATTTTCTTTGCCAGGAGACGTCCGGCAGTGCTATCCTTGGTGTTTCGTAAGGAGGTTTCGACTTGCTGACGGACGCGGCGATGCTTCTCCATTGTTTTCTTGTAGGTTCGTTGATCGTTGGCCGCTTGCTGAGACTGTTGCTTGAATTGTTGCTCCCTCTGATTACTGTAGTCTTGATAGCCTAGGTGCTCTACAATGGTTTCAGCCTCCTTGCGGTGTTTGATCTGTCTGAGGTGGATGATCGTATCCGCCGTCTGAGTCAAAAAATCCTCATGATGGGAAATAAATATGATGGTTTGGGGACTCGTTTGGATCATCTGCTGGAGCCAGTCCAAGGTCTCCAAATCCAGATCATTTGAAGGTTCATCTAAAAATAGCAATTCATGAGGACGACAAAGTTCGTGAAGCAGTTGGACCTTGAGGGCTTCTCCTCCAGATAGACTTCCGATAGTTTGATCGCTTGTAAAGCGCTCGCTATTAAAATGCAATTGATCTGCCAGTCTGTAGAGGGTAGCATAGTCTAGCTCGTCCTCTCCAAAAAAATATTCTTCCAAGCTTTTTTCTTTCAATGCTTCCGGCAAAGACTGGGGAATATAGGCATAGGAGTGAAAGTGAGTGGTGATTTCTCCTTCTATGGTCAGATAATCTGGTAGAGATTTTGGGGACATAAGGACCTGAAGTAAGGAAGATTTTCCATTCCCTTCTTCGCCAATAATAGCAACTTTTTCTCCTTCATGAATGGTCAGGGACAGATCTCGAACCAGATCTCGTAAATCTTTTGTATGTCGGATAGTGAGGTGGGATAGTTTTAGCATAAGATTCCTTTCTACTGGGACAAAAAACAGCTCTACCTATTTAGTAGAGCTGTATTCATGTGGAACCCAAGCAGAAAAAGACCTTATTTAGCCAACAAATGGTTGGAGAAGAGGCGAAAGGGTACACAAAAAGAGATAGAACAAGCAGTCCACTAAATAAAGTATTTTATTTAACGAAACTTAGTTGTTCATATCTCCTTACCTCCGAATATGATTAGATTTATTCTATTCCTTTTATTCGTTATTGTCAAGGGATTCCTTGCTTCTTATTCCCTTTTCTTTTCGGACTCGGGGGGATTTTATGGTATAATTAAAGGTATGCATACAAAACCAACGTCCGCTTATGTCCACATCCCATTTTGTACCCAGATTTGTTTTTATTGTGATTTTTCGAAGGTCTTTATTAAGAACCAACCGGTCGATGCATATTTGGATCATTTGATCCAAGAATTTCGTCGGGAAGAAATCACACACTTACGGACTCTCTATATTGGGGGTGGGACACCGACAGCACTAACTGCGGATCAGCTAGCCTATCTGCTCAAGGAGCTGACCAAGTCGCTTGATCTGTCTCAGATGGAAGAGCTGACCATCGAGGCTAATCCTGGTGATTTGGATCCGGATAAGATTGCGGTCTTGAAGGATTCGCCGGTTAATCGGGTTTCATTGGGCGTGCAGACCTTTGATAATCGCTTGCTCAAGAAGATTGGTCGGAGCCACCAAGAGCAGGACATTTATGACAATATCGACCGTCTGAAGCTGGCTGGTTTTGACAATATTTCGATCGACCTCATTTATGCGCTTCCGACGCAGACCATGGACCAGGTCAAAGAGAATGTCGCTAAGGCTCTTGCCCTTGACATTCCCCACATGAGTCTTTATAGCTTGATTCTGGAGAATCACACAGTTTTTATGAACCGCATGAGACGGGGCAAGCTTCCTCTACCTAAAGAGGAGTTGGAAGCAGAGATGTTTGAATACATTATTCAGGAGTTGGAGCGAGCAGGCTTTGAGCATTACGAAATTTCTAATTTCTCCAAGCCTGGTTTTGAAAGTCGGCACAATCTCATGTATTGGGACAATGCCGAGTATTATGGTCTGGGAGCTGGTGCATCCGGCTATGTTAACGGTGTTCGCTACAAGAATCATGGCCCCATTCGTCACTATATGCAGGCTGTCGAAGAGGGAAATGCGCGTGTCCAAGAAGAGCATCTGACTCAGACAGAAATGATGGAAGAAGAGATGTTTCTTGGACTACGTAAGAAAACAGGCGTTTCCAAGAAGCGTTTTGAAGAAAAGTTTGGTGTGAATTTTGACCAACAATATGGATCAGTGGTTGAAGAATTGATCCAGCAGGGCCTTTTGGTACCTGACAAGGACATTGTACGAATGACCAAGAAAGGTCTCTTTTTAGGAGACACTGTAGCAGAGAAGTTTATTTTGGAGTAGAAAATGGCAAAAACATTTGAATACAGCATGAAAATTCCGTTTGATATGAGCGATGTCAATGGTTATATTAAGATTCCCCAATTGATCTTGCTGTCTTTACAGGTATCGGGCATGCAATCGATTGAGCTGGGTATGAGTGATATGTACATTTTAGAGAACTACAATCTAGTCTGGATTATCACGGATTACAATATGAAGATCGAGCGTCTCCCTGTTTTTGATGAGAAAATCACTATCGAAACCTATGCCAAGAGTCACAATCGACTTTTCTGCTACCGGGCCTTTAATATCAAGGATGAAGCAGGAAATACTATCATTGAGATGGTCGCGACTTTTGTCTTGATGGATCGGGATACGCGCAAGGTCCATCCAGTTATGAGCGAAATCACGGATGCCTTTGACTCTGAATTTTCAAAAACCATGCTTCGTGGTCCCCGTTTTAAAGAATTAGAAGGCGGCGTCGAACAAGAATACCGGGTTCGGTTTTACGACTTGGATATGAACGGACATGTCAACAATAGCAAGTACTTGGACTGGGTTTTTGAGGTGATGGGAGCAGACTTCTTGACCCATCATATCCCTAAAAAAGTTCATCTAAAATATGTCAAAGAAGTGCTAGCAGGAGGTCTCATCACCTCTCAATATGAACAAGAGGGCTTGAAAACTCAGCACCAAATTACTTCAGATAGTCAGATCAATGCCCAAGCTGAAATTGAGTGGGAAGAAGTAGAAGAAAAGGGTTGGAATTATGGAAAGTAGAAGATTAAAAAATAAAAAACAGGAACTTGAAAGCTATCAAAAACGGGTTGTGGCCTATGCCAAGCGTCAAAAGAACCCTTTGTACATGTTGGGAGATTGGCTCTTGACTCTTTGTGCTTTGGGCATCATCCTGGTAGAGGAAATTTATAAATTTTTCCGCTATCGCTTGAATTTAGAGAGTTTTAATCGCTTTTTAAGAGAAGATATACGCTGGTATCGGGTCTGGATCCATTTCACCTTGGCCTTTCTTTTACCGGTCATGATCTTCTCGATTGGGATTACTAGCCAATCAGGATCCTTCTGGTCCAATTTCTATCACCGCTTGTCCCAAGGCGTGCTCTTTAGCACAACAGTCAGCCTCGCTGCGACCTTGGTGACTGATTTTGTGGAGAATTTGCAACCAGAAACTAAGTCTGACGGGAAAAATCGGAGCACCAAACGCACGGTTTATCAAATCAGTGTGGATCAGGCAACCGTGATAGGTTTGTTATTGACTATTGTGATCCTCATGGTGGCTTCCTTCTTGTTTACCCAATCGGGAAGTCAAGGGATTAATTTTACAGGTTTGGTGTTACAATTTGTCCTCTATGCTGGAGCCTTGCTCTTATATGGTTCTGGTGGACGAGTCGATGCAGAGAAGTTGCATGAAGAAGCTAACACAGAAAGGGAAGAATAAATGCACTATAAGGGCTATTTGATTGATTTGGATGGCACTATTTACAAAGGAAAATCCCGAATTCCTGCAGGAGAAGCTTTTGTTCATGAACTGCAGGCGCGTGAGATTCCCTATCTCTTTGTGACCAACAATACAACCCGCACACCAGAGACTGTTCGGGATATGCTGGCCACTCATTTCAATATAAAAACCCCAGTTTCGACTATCTATACAGCTACCCTTGCGACCATTGACTACATGAATGACCAAAATCTGGGCAAAAAGGTCTATGTGATCGGAGAAGCGGGGCTCAAAGATGCTATTGAAGAAGCTGGCTATATCATCGATGAAGAAGCACCTGATTATGTGGTGATTGGCCTCGATTGGCAAGTGGATTATGAGAAGTTTGCTATCGCGACCTTGGCGATTCAAAAAGGAGCTCACTTTATTGGGACCAATCCGGACCTGAACATTCCAACAGAGCGTGGCTTGATGCCAGGGGCAGGATCCCTGATTGCCCTTGTTGAAGCAGCGACACGGGTCAAGCCTGTGATCATTGGCAAACCAAAGGCCATCATTATGGATAAGGCCATTGAACACCTGGGTCTTGCAAGAGAAGAAGTGGTCATGGTTGGGGACAATTATTTAACAGATATTCGTGCGGGTATTGACAATGGGATTCCAACCCTTTTGGTGACGACAGGTTTTACCAAACCAGAAGAAGTGCCGACCTTACCAATTGCACCGACACATGTTGTTACCAGTCTAGCGGAGTGGGATTTTGATGCTTAAAAGTTTGAAATCAATTAACCTATTTTTCTTTATCTTGTCAGCTGCCATCCTTCTCACCATCGCTCTAGCTTGGGTCCTCTATCCCATGGAGATTCATTGGTTGGGGATTCAAAGCCGGACTGGTTTTTCGGCATCTGTCATCATGAAGAATTTTAATGTCTTGATGAACTATTTGACCAACCCTTTTCAATGGGTGTTGAAGATGCCTCAATTCCCCTCTTCAAAAAATGGGTTGCACCATTTTGAGGCCGTCAAGTACTTATTTCACTTAGTGACGGTTGTTTTTGTGGTCACACTACCTGGTTTTATCCAGTTTATGCGGACAGTCGTCAAAAAAGGCTACCTGACCTTGTACCGTAGTCTCTTCTTTTGGATGATGGTTTTACCAGTAGTGCTTGCAGTGATAGCTGTTATGATTGGCTTTGATCAATTCTTTACGCTCTTTCATCAGGTCTTATTTGCTGGGGACAATACTTGGCTCTTTGATCCGCGCGTGGATTCGATTATTCTTGCATTACCAGAAGACTACTTTATGCATGCCTTTTTGATTTTCTTTGTCTTATACGAAGGAATGTGTGCGAGTTTTTATCTATTTTCTAGGAGGAAGAAATGAACCAATACAACCGATTATTAGACCCTAAAAAAGATATAGGAAGGTATTCCGGGACCCTTGCCATTTATCTCTTGGTAATGACCTTGGTAACCGTCCTGTGGGAAGTGCTCCTGGGCCTGATCCTTTCAGGTTCGCTCAGAAAAGATCCAAGTAAAATAGCGGAGAGAATGACTAGCCTGAATGTTTGGGCAGGAGTTCCCTATTTTATCTCCATTTTTATTGGCCTCTTTATCTTTAATGCCTATCGCAAGAAGGCCCTCTTTAAGTTTGATCTTAAGCATAAGGGACGCAAGATGACACCTTCAGTCTTCTTTATTCTTCTCGCCTTTCTTGGCTTTTCTCAAGTCTTTTCATCTGTGATGACACAAGTGATTGAGCGCATGTTTGAGACCATTGGCCTTCATTCTCCAACACCAGATCTAGGAGATACGATTGAGCGATCTTGGACTATGCTCTTGTATGCTGGCTTTTTTGGTCCTATCACAGAGGAATTCTTCTTCCGTGGGGCTGGCTTGCGAGGCTTGGAACGGTATGGCAAAATCTTTGCCATTGTCATGACGGCTATTTTATTCGGCCTCTTCCATGCCAATTTTGACCAGCTCTTTTTCGCGGGTATCATTGGTCTAGGATTCGGCTACATTGCCTTTGAATACAATATCTGGTGGGCGATTTTCTATCACATTTTCAATAACTTTGTCATTTCCCAAGGTTTGCATTATGTGGCCTATCATGTGGACGAGGGACTAGCGAATTGGCTTCAAATCGGTGTTTTAGCCATTGGTTCCATTGTCATGATAGTGGTTCTTGCGACTAAATGGCCAGCTATCAAGGCTTATATTCAGGCCAATAAACCTCAGCCGGGAGTTTTCCAGCGTGCCCTCGCTTCCTTCTGGTTCTGGTTCTTCGTGCTATTCACTATCCTGATGTCTATTGTTCCTTATGTGATTCCTCTCTTTCAGATGGTCAATTTCAAAGGATAAAGTTTATCGATTGCTAGTAAAGGGGGATCCTTTTAGATCCCTCTTTTTTGCTATAAAAAAGGGCAAGTGAAGATAAAGGATTGAGGTTGGATGTCTGGTCTATCTTTTAAACATTATTTTTACCCTGGTTAAGGCGGATATAAAAAATACAGATATAATACAGAGAGGCCAAGACCTCTCTTTTTTGCTATAATAGAGAGTATGAATAACTTGATTAAATCCAAGCTCGAGCTCTTGCCGACGAGTCCGGGCTGTTACATTCACAAAGATAAGAACGGTACCATCATCTATGTGGGGAAGGCCAAGAATCTTCGCAATCGGGTGCGGTCCTATTTTAGAGGGAGCCACGATACCAAGACGGAAGCGCTGGTATCTGAGATTGTGGATTTTGAGTTTATCGTTACTGAGTCTAATATTGAGGCCTTGCTTCTCGAGATCAACCTGATCAAGGAGAACAAGCCCAAGTACAATATCATGCTCAAGGACGACAA
This sequence comes from uncultured Streptococcus sp., assembly GCA_916048115.1. GTDB lineage: Bacteria > Bacillota > Bacilli > Lactobacillales > Streptococcaceae > Streptococcus. The sequence continues at coordinate 11,802 of CAJZGQ010000003.1, forward strand.
GTCCTATCCCTTCATCAAGATTACCAATGAGCGCTATCCGCGTCTCATCATCACGCGCCAGGTCAAAAAGGATGGCGGGCTCTATTTCGGTCCCTATCCGGATGTAGGGGCGGCCAATGAGATCAAGCGACTTTTAGACCGAATTTTCCCATTCCGCAAGTGTACCAATCCGCCTTCTAAGGTCTGCTTTTACTACCATCTAGGGCAGTGTATGGCCCACACGGTCTGCCATAAGGATGAGGCCTATTTCAAGGGCATGGCCCAGGAGGTTTCTGATTTCCTCAAGGGGCAGGATGACAAGATTATCGATGAGCTCAAGCTCAAGATGACTACGGCAGCGCAAAACATGGAATTCGAGCGGGCGGCCGAGCATCGGGATCTGATCCAGGCCATCGGCACTCTGCGGACCAAACAGCGGGTCATGGCCAAGGATTTGCAGAACCGGGATGTCTTTGGCTATTACGTAGACAAGGGCTGGATGTGTGTGCAGGTCTTCTTTGTCCGTCAGGGCAAGCTGATCGAGCGCGACGTCAACCTCTTCCCTTACTACAATGATCCGGACGAGGATTTCTTGACCTATGTGGGTCAGTTTTACCAGGAGAAATCTCACCTGATCCCTAATGAAATCCTGATCCCTCAAGATATCGATGAGGAAGCGGTCAAGGCCCTTGTGGATACCAAGGTCCTCAAGCCCCAACGTGGGGAGAAGAAGCAGTTGGTCAATCTGGCCATCAAGAATGCGCGGGTCAGTCTGGAGCAGAAGTTCAATCTCCTTGAAAAATCCATGGAAAAGACCCAAGGTGCTATTGAAAATCTTGGAAAACTCCTGCAAATCCCAACTCCTGTGCGCATTGAGTCTTTTGATAACTCCAACATCATGGGGACCAGTCCGGTTTCTGCCATGGTCGTCTTTGTCAATGGAAAGCCAAGCAAAAAGGACTACCGCAAGTACAAGATCAAGACCGTCGTCGGGCCAGATGACTATGCCAGCATGCGGGAAGTCATTCGCAGACGTTACAGCCGGGTTATGCGGGATGGCCTGACACCACCAGATCTGATCGTTATCGATGGGGGGCAGGGGCAAGTCAATATTGCCAAGCAAGTCATCCAAGAAGAGTTGGGACTGGATATTCCCATTGCAGGTCTGCAAAAGAATGACAAGCACCAGACCCATGAATTGCTCTTTGGTGATCCTCTCCAAGTTATTGAACTCTCTCGGACTTCGCAGGAATTTTTCCTCCTCCAGCGGATCCAGGATGAAGTTCACCGTTTCGCCATCACCTTCCACCGCCAGCTAAGGTCCAAGAATTCCTTCTCCTCTCAGCTGGACGGTATCGAAGGCTTGGGACCAAAACGCAAGCAATTGCTGATGAAACACTTCAAGTCACTGACCAAGATCAAAGAAGCCACTGTGGATGAGATCGTCACAGTCGGCATCCCACGAGCAGTGGCGGAGGCAGTGCAAGAAAAGCTCCATCAAGGAAAGCAGGAAGAAGCAAGTCCCTTGATGGAAGTGGCGGAGGATTATGAACCATACAAATCATAAGGAGTTTAAAATGAACCATCGAATTGCTATTTTATCTGATATTCACGGAGATACAAGAGCCCTGGAGGCAGTGATTGCGGATGCGCGTGCTCTAGGTGCAACAGAATACTGGCTTTTAGGGGACATTTTGCTACCGGGGCCTGGACGAGAGGATCTTTTTGACTTGCTTGATGCGATTCCTATCACGGCGGCTGTTCGAGGAAATTGGGACGATTGTGTTCTAGAGGCTTTGGATGGCGAGTATGGTCTTGAGGATCCGCAGGAGATCCAGCTTCTTCGTCTCACTCAGTATGTCATGGAGGGACTAGAGCCTAAGCAGATCGATTGGCTTCGTTCCCTTCCATTGGTAGAGAAGAAGGAGGTCAATGGTATTCGCTTTTCACTAAGCCACAACTTGCCAGAAAAGAATTATGGTGGGGACTTGCGTCCAGCTAATGCGACGGAGAACTTTGACCAACTGCTGGATGACCAGACAGATATGGCCATCTACGGTCATGTCCACAAGCAGTTGCTTCGCTATGGCAGTCAGGGCCAGCAGATTCTTAATCCAGGAACCATTGGCATGCCTTATTTTGACTGGGAACCAATTCAAAACCACAGAGCTCAATATGCTCTGATCGATGTCGAAGAAGATGGGGTGACCAACCTGCAATTTCGTAAGGTGGCCTATGACTATGAAGCAGAGCTCCAAGATGCTAAGGACAAAGATCTTCCTTTTATTGAGATGTACGAAGAATTGAGACGCGAGGATAACTATCGGGGCCATAACATCGAGCTCCTAACTAGCTTAATTGAGAAATACGGTTATGCCAAAGAAGTAGCTGACTATTTCAATCTTTCCAATGAATCATAGGTGGATCTCTTGTGTATTCAACCTATAAAAAAGAAGCGGAACTTCAAAATGTCCGCTTCTTTTTTCACAATCTTAGGCTGTAAAACCCTGCAAGCTCTTTCATTTTGTGTTAAAATAGGAGTAACAGAAATAGAAAAGGAAGAAGCTTATGAAATTTCTAGAGCTCAATAAAAAACGCCATGCGATCAAGCATTTCACTGACCAACCGGTCGATCCAAAGGATGTACGGACTGCTATTGAGATCGCAACCTTGTCCCCTAGTGCCCACAATAGCCAGCCTTGGAAATTTGTGGTCGTTCGTCAAAAAAATGCGGAATTGGCAAAATTAGCCTATGGTGCAAACTACGATCAAGTCATGGAAGCACCTGTGACCATCGCCCTCTTTACAGATACCGATTTGCAAAAACGGGCTCGCAAGATTGCGCGTGTCGGTGGGGTGAAAAACTTCACAGACGAGCAGTTGCAATACTTTATGCAAAATCTTCCTGCTGAATTTGCGCGCTATGATGCCCAACAAACAAGTGATTACTTGGCTTTGAATGCCGGTCTTGTGGCTATGAACTTGGTACTTGCTTTGACGGACCAAGGCATTGGAACCAATATTATCTTGGGATTTGATAAATCAAAAATCAATGAAGTATTGGACATCGAAGAGCGTTTCCGTCCGGAAGTCTTGATTACGGTTGGCTATGCCGCTGAAAAAGTAGAGCCAAGCTATCGCTTACCAGTGGACGAAATCATTGACAAACGCTAAGCCATTTAGCAAATAGAAGATCGAGGAGGAATTCATGACAACAGTTGACTTTAAAGCAGAAGTAGAAAAACGTCGCGATGAGATGATGGCTGACCTATACAGCCTCTTGGAAATCAATTCTGAACGCGATGACAGCAAGGCAGATGCGGAGCATCCTTTTGGACCTGGTCCTGTAAAAGCTCTTGAAAAATTCTTGGAAATTGCCAAGCGTGATGGCTATGAAACTAAGAATGTCGACAATTATGCCGGTCACTTTACCTTTGGTGAAGGAGAAGAAGAGCTTGGAATCTTTGCCCATATGGACGTCGTGCCTGCTGGTAGTGGCTGGAAGACGGATCCCTACAAACCAGAAATTATCGATGGCAAGCTCTATGCGCGTGGTTCGTCTGATGATAAAGGGCCTACAATGGCCTGCTACTATGGTTTGAAGATCATTAAAGACCTAGGACTCCCTGTTTCTAAGCGCGTGCGCTTTGTTGTCGGTACGGATGAAGAATCAGGATGGGGCGACATGGATTACTATTTCAAACATGTCGGACTTCCTGAGCCAGATTTTGGCTTCTCACCAGATGCGGAATTCCCAATCATCAATGGGGAAAAAGGAAACATCACTGAGTACCTTCATTTTGGAAATGACAACACAGGAAGTGCCCATCTTCATAGCTTTACAGGTGGCCTTCGTGAAAACATGGTACCAGAGTCAGCGACGGCAGTCGTTTCTGGTCAACTTCCAGATCTTGCTGGCCTCTTAGATGCCTTTGCCAAGGAACACCAGCTCAAGTATGAAATCTCAACTGTTGACGAAGAAACCTATACCGTTACGATTGTCGGGAAATCTGCTCATGGATCAACTCCTGAAGATGGGATCAATGGTGCGACCTACTTGGCTCTCTTGTTGAACCAATTTGATTTTGGTGGTGCTGCTAAGGCTTACCTTCATGTGACAGCTTCACTTCTTCACGAAGATTTTGCTGGTGAAAAATTAGGCATTGCCCATACAGATGCCAAGATGGGACCATTGAGCATGAATGCAGGTGTCTTCCATTTTGATGATAGCCAAGCAGATAATACTATTGCCCTCAATATCCGTTACCCTCAAGGAACAGATCCTGAAACCATTAAAGCCATCCTTGAAAAGATCGAAGGAGTGGCTACAGTGAGCTTGTCAGCCCATGGCCACACACCTCACTATGTTCCGATGGATGATGAATTGGTATCCACTCTCTTGCGTGTTTATGAGAAACAAACTGGCCTCAAAGGACACGAACAAGTGATCGGTGGTGGTACCTTTGGTCGCCTCTTGAAACGTGGGGTTGCCTTTGGTGCTATGTTCCCTGACTATGTCAATACCATGCACCAAGCTAATGAATTCGCAGATGTCGAAGATCTCTATCGTGCAGCAGCTATTTACGCAGAAGCCATCTACGAATTAATCAAATAATCCACTACTCGGCCAGTTTTTCTGGCTGAGTTTTTCCATAGAAGGAGGACTTATGTCAAGGATTGAAACTATTAAACAAGCCATTATGGCAGACCCTCAAAATAAAGCTTATACGGATAGAGGGATTGAGCCACTCTTTGCAGCTCCAAAAACTGCTCGTATTAATATTATCGGACAGGCTCCTGGTCTCAAGACTCAGGAAGCGGGACTCTATTGGAAGGATAAGAGTGGTGACCGCCTGCGCGAATGGTTAGGAGTTGACGAAAATACCTTTTACAATTCTGGTTTGTTTGCAGTTATTCCCATGGACTTTTATTTCCCAGGGCATGGAAAATCTGGTGACCTTCCCCCTCGCAAAGGGTTTGCGGAAAAGTGGCATCCTCAACTTCTCAAGGAGTGTCCGGATATTGAGTTGACCCTCCTGATTGGACATTATGCGCAAGCTTACTACCTTCATGAAAAGGTTAGTGGCAAGGTAACCGAACGGGTACAGCATTTTAAGAACTATTTGCCAACCTATTTTCCACTAGTTCATCCTTCCCCTCGCAATCAAATCTGGATGGCTAAGAATCCTTGGTTTGAGGCAGAGGTCGTGCCAGAATTGCAAACCTTAGTACAAGAGATCATTCAAAAATAAAGGAGATCGAAGATGGATGCTTATCAACAAGTTAAAGAAAAATTAGACGAGTTAGGCATTTCATTTGATGTGGTGGAACACCCACCTGCATTCACAACTGAGCAGGCCGATTCTTACATTGAAGGCTTAGAAGGTGTTCGGACCAAGTCCATGTTTTTGACCAACAAGAAGAAAACCCAATTCTATCTGCTCATCATGGATGACAAGAAACCATTGGATATGGATGATTTCAAAGAGCAAGTGGAAGCCAACCGGATCCGCATGGCTTCAGCAGATTCTTTAGCTGAAAAAATGCAATTACCTCCAGGAACGGTTTCTCCATTTGGTTTATTAAACAATGAAGAAAAAGATATTCGAGTCTATTTCGATAAAGACATTGTGTCAGAGGAGATCATGACTTTCCATCCCAATACCAATGAAAAAACCATCTTTATTAAAACCCAAGACTTGTTCCGATTTATAGAGTCTATTGACTTTAACTATGAAATTCTAACCCTTCCATAACATACCATATAGGAGAAATCATGAAAGAAATTCTATTTTCAAGCTTTTACCAAGCTTATCAAAAAGGAGACTTACACGTTCTTGATGTACGCGAGCAGGAGGAATACGATGCCCTTCATCTAGATGGGGTGACCTTGCTTCCCTTGTCAGAATTACTAGATCGCTATACTGAGCTGGATAAAGATCAGTCCTATTATGTCATCTGCAAGTCTGGTCGACGCTCAGCACGCGCTTGCCAATTTTTGGAAGAGCAAGGCTATGATGTGACCAACGTCCAAGGTGGCATGGATGCATTTGAATCCTAAGAAACGGGAGTGGGAAAGAACTCCGTAAAATAAAAAAAGTTGAAAAGGTTCCCCAAACCTTTTCAATCTTCCCACCTCCGCATAGCTTCAACAGTCTGGGAGACTGTTGAAGGTTGTGGATAAAGGAAACTTTGTTTCCCTCATTAGGTCATCTTTGGAGCTTAAAAGGCGAACAAAGATGCCAATCAACCACTGCGTCTTGCACTTATTCCCATCAAACTTCAAAGGCTGGACAGTTTTTGCCCAGCCTCTTTTTCTTTACTAATTTCTAAAAATGAGTAGAATTTGTATGTTTTTCAAAAGATATTACAGGGATTTTCCAGTCTTTCATTGAAAATGGTTCAGAAATTTTGTATAATACCCTAGTATGAACAATAGTTAAGGAGATTAAATATGTCAAAACAAGATTGGCTGGATTATTTTGAAGCCGTAAATGGTCGTTCTGCTAGTGCAGAAGAAATTGCTCAAGCACTTGCTGCTGGAGAGTTTCAAGAAGAAGTAGTGGTTCCAGAAGCATCACAAGCCCCAGAGTTTGTCGCAGCCCCAACTGCACCTGTGGAAGAACCAGTTTCAGCGCCACAAGCCTCAGAGTTTGTTGCAGCGCCACAAGCTCCAGAGTTTGTCGCAGCACCAACTGCACCTGTGGAAGAACCAGTTGCAGCGCCACAAGCCCCAGAGTTTGTTGCAGCACCAGCAGCACCAGCAGCACCAGCAGCACCAGCAGCGCCAGCAGCACCAGCAGCACCAGCAGCACCTACAGAAGAACCAGTAGCAGCTCCAGTTCAAGAACCGGCACCTCAAGTTGCTCCAACGAATGGTCCTGCTTTCCAACAAGCTCCACAACAAGCATACCAACAACCTACTCAAGCAGCTTATCAACAAGCTCCTTACCAAGGTCAACCAGGACAACCTTATCCTGCCCAACCAAGTCAATTTGGTGTAGCCGTTGGTGGTTACTGGAATTGGTTCCTTTCAGCTTTGAAACGTCCAACAGCTGTAGAAAATCCAAAAGCTCTTAACGGAATTTTACAGTATGTCTTGACTGCTTTTGTCTTGACTTTGGGCACTTTCTTCACAGCTAGTGGATTTACAGGTGGTTATGGTGCAGATTTCCGTGCCTTTCTGATCATCTTGATCATGGCTTTTTTCAATATCTATACCTTCCAGGTAGCAGGTTTCTTTGTCCGTCGTGTCGTTCTTCAAGATAAAGAATATTCATACGGCCGTTCATTTGAAGAGTTTGGACGTTTGTCTGTTTACACCTTGCCTATTTCTCTATTTGCTTTCTTAGTTGGACTTGTAAAAGCTTATGAATTCTATGGATTCCTTAACTTCTTGATCTTCTTCTTGTATACAGTTGGAACCTTGTATGTAGTATACCAAGCCTTGAACAACACAAAATTTAAAGCAGATAAATTCATATTGCTTGTAGCATCCATTGCGATTTTAATTGTCTTTGCAGGTCTTGTTGTTTACTTGGATCGTCAAATTTTGGAACAAGCTATTATGGGATCTATTCCAAATACTCCAAATTTTGGAGACTTGGGTAATTTTGGATACTAAACATATCACAAAAAGGAAGGTGGGAATACCCACTTTCCCTATTTTATAATGAGGGAGAAGAGATCCATGCAAAAGAAATGGGTTGAATTATTTGAAAAAGTGATCGGTCGCAAACCGTCACCAGAAGAGTTTATGGCTGGGAAAGCCTGTGGATTTGATTTAAAACAAATTCAGTCTATCGCAGGCAATGCCCCAGAAGAGAATCTAGCACCTGTCGAGGAACCGGTGCTTGAACCAGTTGAAGAAGTGAAGAATATTGATCTACTTCTGGCAGCTCGTCAGGCTTGGTTGCAATATTTTGAGGAAACCTATGGCCGCAAGCCAAGTGCAGAAGAATTTACCGCTGCCAAAAGTCAGAACTTCGAGTTTTTTGCAGGACCTGTTCCTGAAGCAGAATTTGTGAACCCAGATTCAATTGAAGAAACACAGGAATATGTCCCTCAACAGCCCACTCAAGAGTATACGGCTCCACTTGCTACTGAGCAAACGCAGGTCTTTGATGGATCAACCTTCACAGAGGCAAGTCCAGCTCAGAAAAAACCAAAAGCTCCTAAAACGAAGAGTGGGAAAAAAGGTTCTAAGAAGAAAATTGGGATTATTTCTGCCCTTGCTGTTCTTGTGATCGCTTTGGTAGCAGCCTTCTTTTACTTCCAGTCTACAACACGTGTCGAAGTGACAGCAGATAAATTCATCAAGGCGGTAGACACCAAGGATTATCGCGAAGCAGCAGACCTGCTTTCAACCGATAACGATAAATGGACAAAGGATGAAGCTGAAAGTTTGATCACCAGCATGGAAGATCAAGGAGTCGATATTGGCACAGAGTTGAACAAGATCATCGATAATGGTGGAGAAGGCAGCTATACGGATAAATCTGGAAACAAGATTTTTGGTTTGGAGAAGGCGGACAAGAAATTTGGAATCTTCCAAGAATACCGTGTGGCCAGCTATCCAGTGCAAGTCAAGGTCAAGACCAATTTGGACCAAGCCAAACTCAAAGTGGCTGCTAATAAAACCGTGACCTTGAAGAAAGATGCAGTGACAGATCTTGGTTCTTTCCATTACAATACAAAAGAAATGGAATTGACTGCTAAAACAGAAGTCGGAAATGTCACTTCTAAGATCCATCTCAATCCTAAAAAAGCAACGAAGAATAACTTAGAATTGCAGTTGAATTCTGAAAAACGCAATTTAGAAGTTGATTTCCCAGATGAAGTTGAAAATCCAACGGATGTGAAGGTTGTGGTCAACGGTAAAGAAGTCGGAACGAGCACGACCTTTGAAGTAGACAGCATCCCTTATCAGGAAATTGAAGTGCATGCCGTCTTCAATATGAATGGGGAAACCTACACAACTGAAAAGGCTAAGGTGACGATTGAAGAGGGTGAAAACGATCCGATCGAACTCAAACTAGCCAAAGATACCTTAAAACGCATCAAGAGTGCTCAAGATGCTAAGAAAGCGCAAGCAGCCAAAGAAGAACAAAATCGAACCTTGGCAGAAGAGTTCTTGAAAGAGTACCGCGACGCTGTCTTTAGCTCAGTTTCAAATCGAAATAACACTTACTCTAAATACTATGACACACAAAGTCAAGCCTACAAAGACATGGTTGAATTCACAACGGGTGATGGTGTTCGAAAGGCTAAAATTGACTACTATACTCCAGGAGCTTTGGATATTCAAAGTGTCACTGAAGAAAATGGTGTGGTGACGATCAAGACTTATGAAGACTTTACTGTGCATTATACAGATAGTCATCCAGATTCACAAAACCGCAAGTACAAAACTTATACTTTGAAAAAAGTAGGTGCAAGTTATGTGATCACGGATATTGTCGTAACAAAAGAATCATAGGAGATTCCCATGAAAGCAAGATTTTCCAAATTAACGTTGGTGACAGTTGCCTTGTTAACCCTGACAGCTTGCTCCCAATCTCAATCCACTAGTTCTAAATCTTCTGCAAAAGAAGAAACCAAACAAACGCAAACCAAGTCTTCTAAAGAAATGTCTTCAGCAAAGAATCCATCAAAAGAGACTGGCAAAGAAGAGTCGTCAAAAGCTGGTAAGTCAGATGTGAAAGTGGACTCTGGTGTTAGCTACAATGGTTCTTATTATAGTGTTAAAGGGAAATATGGTGAGGTGATGATCGCCAACAAACATTATCCTTTGGCGCCGGACTTTAACCCAGGTGAAGATCCTGAAGCTGTTTCAGCTCTTCATGAATTGATTGCGGCTATGCAGGCAGAGGGGTATCCGATCAGTGACCAATATAGTGGTTTTCGTAGCTACGATACCCAAGTTGGACTCTATCAAAACTATGTCAATCAAGATGGTCAGGAAGCCGCAGATCGTTATTCCGCAAGACCGGGTTATAGTGAACACCAAACTGGTTTGACCTTTGATTTGATCGATACCAGTGGTAATTTGGTAACCGAACCTGGACCAAGTAAGTGGTTGCTCAAGAATGCCGCTAAATATGGCTTTGTGGTTCGTTACCAAGAAGGAAAAGAAAAAGTAACAGGCTACATGCCAGAAAGCTGGCATCTCCGCTATATCGGAAAAGAAGCGCAAGATATCGCGGACTCAGGTTTGAGTCTGGAAGAATACTATGGCTTCACCGGTGGCGATTACGTTGATAAATAAAAAAGGTTTGGGATTTTAACCCCAACCTCAGATTGAAGACAAAGTCATATAAAAAACTTTCCTTAGGTGAGTACGGACGTCAGCGAACTTCTACGAAGTTCAATGACTAATTATTGAGCCTAAGGTCTCAATAATTCCGAGTGCCTGAATCGTTATTGTTTCAGGCACTTGACTCACAGCGGAAAGTTTTGGTATTTTCTTGATTCATCTAAAAAATGGAACTCAATTTTATTTCTTATCAGAATCGCTTAATTTATTTTACTTTAAAATAGTTTGTCTACATTTTAAGGGTGGGATAGATTCCCAACCTTTTTATTGTATTGTTTTTAGAAATGCATCCAGCTCTTTTTGATTCTTGAGAGAG
>CAJZGQ010000004.1 GCA_916048115.1 uncultured Streptococcus sp.
GGACGACGAAATCGAATTCTAACGAATTACCGATTTCTGTCCCACTCTCTTTTTGCTGTCAAAGGAATTTCAACTCTTTTCTAGTCAAATCTGACGCAAGTCATCAAATTTATGATAGAATAAAGTGTTACAGTAAATAGATTTTGATGAAGGAACACTATGCGAAAAGAGATTGACCCTGAATTATATAATTACAATAAATTTCCTGGACCTGTGTTTCGTCAGGTAGGAGATCAGATCCTTTCAGAAAACCTCTCCTTTGAGTTGTTAAAAAATGAGAAGGAAGCATTTGATGCGACCGTTTTTGGTCAACGATTTTCTGAGATTTTAACCAAATTTGATTACATTGTTGGTGATTGGAGCAATGAACAGTTGCGCTTGCGTGGCTTCTATAAGGAAGAACGCGATGTTGCAACGATGGATAAACTAAGTCGCTTAGACGATTATTTGTTAGAATATTGTAGCTATGGTTGTGCTTATTTTGTCCTTGAAAATAAGGAGCCTCATCGTGCTTCCTTTGATAAGAAATCACCGGTCAAAAAAGCTCAATCAGAAGAAAGAGAACCTAAGAAGCGTTCGCGCAATCGCAAACAAAAAGATCGTTTCCAAAAACGAGAACGCGACAAGGGACAGTCAACGAATAACTCGAAAAAAACAAGACCGTCTGCTGAAACTAAAAAAACAACGAAGACGAACAACAAACGTCATTTTGTGATTCGTCAAAAAGAGGAGTAAGAAAGAATGAAACCATCCATTTATAGTTTAACACGCCAAGAGATGATTGATTGGGCGGAAGAAAACGGCGAAAAGAAATTCCGTGCAGCCCAAATCTGGGAATGGCTCTATCGTAAACGTGTCCAGTCTTTCGAAGAAATGACCAACCTTTCTAAGGACTTAATTGCGAAGTTAAATGATCAATTCGTTGTCAACCCACTCAAGCAACGGATCGTGCAAGAGTCAGCAGATGGAACAGTCAAATACCTCTTTGAATTGCCAGACGGCATGTTGATTGAGACGGTTTTGATGCGTCAGCACTATGGTTTATCTGTCTGTGTAACGACTCAGGTCGGATGCAATATTGGTTGTACCTTCTGTGCTTCAGGTTTGATCAAAAAACAACGCGATTTGAACAATGGCGAAATCGTGTCTCAAATCATGTTGGTCCAAAAATACTTTGACGAACGGGGTCAAGATGAACGGGTCAGCCATATCGTTGTCATGGGGATCGGAGAACCATTTGACAACTATAACAACGTCTTGAAATTTATCCGGACGGTTAACGATGATAAGGGGCTAGCGATTGGTGCTCGTCATATTACCGTATCAACTTCTGGTTTGGCCCATAAAATTCGCGACTTTGCAAATGAAGGTGTGCAGGTCAATTTGGCAGTGTCTCTACATGCTCCAAACAACGACTTGCGCTCTAGCATCATGAAGATCAACCGGGCTTTCCCAATTGAAAAATTGTTTGCAGCGATTGAATACTATATCGAGACCACGAACCGTCGGGTGACCTTTGAGTACATCATGTTGAATGAAGTCAATGATGGGGTTGAGCAAGCCTTAGAGTTGGCAGAATTGCTCAAGAATATCAAGAAATTGTCTTATGTTAACTTGATTCCTTACAATCCTGTCAGTGAGCATGACCAATATAGCCGAAGTCCAAAAGAACGGGTTATGGCCTTCTATGATACCTTGAAAAAACAAGGTGTCAACTGTGTGGTGCGTCAAGAGCACGGTACAGATATTGATGCTGCCTGTGGCCAATTGCGTTCAAATACGATGAAACGGGATCGGGAGAAAGCGATTGTTCAACAAGCACAACCTTAAACGAGGGCTGATCGATCATACGGAACTAACAAAGAGAGGAAGAAGGCTGTTACATAGTGGCAGCTTCTTCTATTTTATCCTCTTGTGCCTGATGTGTTTTTTGCCCCAACAACCAGAACCAGGTATGGAAACTCCGGGAATTCAACATTTCGGCCGCATCGTCGTCCTGCTGGTTCCTCTTAACTCACTAATGAATCTTGGCCAGATCACCAGTGTCATCCAACTCATTAAGGTCATTCTCCAAAACGTAGTCAATGTCTTTTTGTTAAGCCCGCTGGTCTTTCAACTTCTCTGGCTATGGCCCTGGTTGAGGAGTCGCAAACGGGTCTTGTTCTTCGGCTTTGCCATGAGCTTGTGGATTGAATCTAGCCAAGTGCTCTTAGATCTTTTGTTTGATGCCAATCGTGTCTTTGAACTAGATGATTTGTGGACCAATACCTTAGGGGCTTATCTGGCTTATTTAGGTTTTCAGTATCTCCGAGCACGATTGCTAGCAGAAGATGGAAAAATATAAAATCCGAACATTTTAGCGCCTTTTTAAAATTTTTGTTGACAAAATCAGAAGCGGGAGCTATAATAGCTTCAAGACATCAGATAAGTAGAGATTTTTCTCACTTCCAGGGAGCTTGTGGTAATTGCGAACAAGCAGTGGTGAATCTTGAAATGGGCTGATGCGTTTATGATGATGAATTTGAAACAATAAAAATTCGGTGAGCACACCTTATCGTGCACCCTGTTGTTAGACAGGTCAGAGATGTAGGAGAAAGACTATCTTCCTACAATGGAGGTGGCACCGCGGTATCGAATCGTCCTCACACAGATTTTTCTGTGTGAGGTTTTTTGTATCTCAAAGGAATCCAGTGAGACTGCAGCTCAAAGGACCAGCGAGAGAAAAAAGATCATAAACAGGATTGAAAATATAGAAAAGAGGACACAATCATGACAGAAACAAAAGGCTATTTCGGACAATTTGGTGGATCTTTCGTACCAGAGCCCATTCAAAACTTGCTCAATCAATTAGAGGAAACCTTTGAACAGTATAAAAACGATCCAGAATTTATCGCAGAATACAAACATTATTTGAAAGACTATTCTGGACGCGAAACACCACTCTACTTTGCAGAAAGTTTAACAGAGCATTTAGGTGGGGCAAAAATTTATTTGAAGCGCGAAGACTTGAATCACCTAGGTTCGCATAAATTGAATAACGTCTTGGGGCAAATCCTCTTGGCTAAGCGCATGGGTAAAACGCGCGTGATTGCTGAAACAGGAGCAGGTCAACACGGTGTCGCTACAGCAGCTGCGGCAGCTAAATTTGGTATGGCTTGTGATGTCTACATGGGGGCAGAAGACGTGGAGCGTCAACGTCTCAATGTCTTCCGCATGGAAATGATGGGGGCAACCGTCCATGCGGTTGAAACAGGAACCAAGACCTTGAAAGACGCCGTTGATGCTGCGTTTGGAGCATGGATGGCAGACCTCGATGCCTTTTACGTTTTGGGTTCTGCTGTTGGACCTCACCCTTACCCAACCATTGTGCATGAATTCCAAAAAGTGATCAGCGAAGAGTCTAAACGTCAAATTTTGGAAAAAGAAGGTCGTTTGCCAGACTATGTGATTGCCTGTGTCGGTGGTGGCTCCAATGCCATCGGTGCCTTTTCTGAATATGTTGCAGAAGAGGAAGTCGGTTTGATTGGGGTAGAAGCAGCTGGTCATGGCTTGGATACCGATCAGCACGCCGCTACCATGACCAAAGGGACTGTAGGAGTTGTCGATGGTATGAAGACTTATGCTGTCTTTGGCGAAGATGGAAAAGTAGCGCCAGTTTACTCGATTTCTGCTGGTTTGGACTACCCAGGGGTTGGTCCAGAGCATGCTTTCTTTAAAGATTCTGGTCGTGTAGAATATGTAGCAGCGACAGATGATGAAGCAGTAGAAGCTCTTCTTCTTCTCAGTAAAACAGAAGGGATCCTTCCAGCCATTGAAAGCTCACACGCGATTGCAGAAGCGGTCAAACGTGCTCCGCAATTGAATAAAGACAAGATTATCATCATCAACGTTTCTGGACGTGGGGATAAGGACGTGGCTGCTATTGCCGATTATTTGGAAGCAAAAGCTGCAAAATAAGAAGAGCTTATCTAAAAAACATCGTATAAAGAAGTAAAACGTGATAACTGAGAAAGAGACAGGGAACAAAAGGAATCCGGTCTCTTTCTTTTTTGAGAGCAAAGACGAGAATACCTAAGATGGATGCGATCTGAATGAGAAAGAGAATCTGGGTAGAAGAAAAGCTTAGCGAAAAGGTAGCTAGTAAGAGAAAATCTCCTGCTCCCATTCCGATAAAGAAAAAGTGAGCTCCTATCGCAAGGAGTAAAAAGACCAGCATGAGGAGATTACCACCGGATAAAAAGAGGACCAGGGCATGGAGACAGCACCAGATGAATAAAGGGTATTCCATAAATCGAAGGTCATAGATGGCTAAAACGGCAGCTCCCAGTAGTGTTAGAAGTTGAGGCAGAGAGAGGAAACCATTGGCGTAGGCTAAAAAGAGCAGGCCACTCCAAACCTCAAAAAGGCAGTACCAAAATGGGTAGGGCTGATGACAGTAGCGACAGCGAAAGCGATGGAGTAGTTGCGAGAGAATGGGGATGAGATCCCAAACTCCAAGGACGTGCTGGCAGTGATCGCAATGACTGCGAGGAGCGAGAATGGATTGGTTTGGGAAACGGTCGACAACTAGCCCCAAAAAAGAGGCGATACAAGTACCGATGGTAAAAAAATAAAAGTTGATCATACTTATTTATTCGTAAAGCAATCGAAAAATATCATCATTTACTTGAAAATCTTGTAAAGCCTTTCTAAATTTGATACAATAATGAACATGAAAAACCTGTATGATGTTCAACAATTTTTAAAACGTTTTGGAATCATCATTTATGTGGGGAAGCGCCTCTATGACATCGAATTGATGAAAATTGAGCTTCAACGTCTTTATGATGCAGGCCTGATGGAACGGCTCGATTATTTAGAAGCCGATACCGTTTTAAGAAGAGAGCACAAGCAAGAATTAGAATTTTTGAAAAAGAGTGAGGTAGAGTGATGGGAAATATCATTGTTTGGTTGGTTATTTTAGGAGCATTTGGATGGATGGCGTTTAATTATTTCCGCATCCGTAAAGCTGCTAAATTTGTGGACAATGCTACTTTTGAAGAGTTGATTCGTAAAGGGCAGTTGATTGACTTGCGAGAGCCAGTTGAGTTTCATGCCAAGCATATTTTAGGAGCGCGCAACATTCCTTCTACTCAGTTGAAGTTGAGCCTTGCGGCCTTGCGCAAAGACAAACCGATTTTGCTCTATGAGAATAGCCGTAGTTCGCGTGTAACCAATGCGGCTCTCTATCTTAAGAAACAGGGCTACACAGATATTTATGTCTTGTCTTATGGTCTTGATTCTTGGAATGGGAAAGTGAAAAAAGACGCCTAATAAAAGAGAGTGGGACAGAAATCGGTAATTCGTTAGAATTCGATTTCGTCGTCCCACCTCCGCACAGTTGAGTAGGGCTATAAAAGCTGATGAAATCAGCGTAGTAGAGCCCACTCAACCACTGCGTCTTACTCGACAATCCAAAAACAATTAAGAGGCTAGGACTTTTGTCCTAGCCTCTTTTATCTCGTTTTTTCAAGGAAATCTTTGACCCAAGTGAGCTCTACCTCATTCAAAGGCCGGCTTTCGCCAGGTGCTAACTGAGGGTCCAAGGTGAAGGGACCAAAAGACAAGCGTTTTAAGGTCATTACTTTGACGCCAATGGCCAAAAACATCTTTTTCACTTGGTGGTATTTTCCTTCTGAGATTCGGACCTGGGCCTTGCTGTAGCTGGGGTTACTTTCTAGAATAGTTAAGGAGGCAGGCTTGCAGATAGGGCCGTCCTTGAATGAAATCCCATTCTGAAATTGTTCGATGTGGGGGCCATAGAGCGGACCGTTTACTTCTACCTCATAGACTTTCTCCACATGGTATTGAGGATGGAGCAGTTGAAAGCCTAGGGGACCATTATCTGTGATGAGGAGTAAGCCACTCGTATCGCGATCGAGGCGACCAAGCGGATAAAGATCTGGGTACTCTTGCTGGGGATCTACTAGCTCGATCACCGTTGGATGGTGTGCATCTCTTTTGGCAGTCACTGCCCCGATTGGTTTATGGAGCATGTAATAGTGGTGACGCGGTTCCTGAATGAGCCGTTCTCCTATTTGAATCTCTTGGAGTCCAGGGTCGATATTTTGGGATAGCTTTTGAGCTGGTAGGTGATCAACCAAGATTTGCCTTCGGGCCAGAAGTTGTTTGATGTCTTTGCGAGCATACTGATGGTCTGCCATCAATTGATCTAATCTCATGGAAGCCTCTTTTTCTGAAATTCTTATCATCAGTGTATCATGAAAAGAAAAGGAAATCGAGTCGGAGAAAAGAAATGAAGATGAAAACATTTACAACTAGCTGAACTGTGTTTTTTAGATAGGACTGTGGTATAATTGTTCAGTTAGAAATATTATTTAAAATTTTATAGAGGAAATCATGACAAAATTAAGAGAAGATATTCGTAACGTTGCGATCATTGCCCACGTTGACCATGGTAAAACAACCTTGGTAGACGAATTGTTGAAACAATCGCACACCTTGGATGAACGCAAAGAATTGCAAGAGCGTGCAATGGACTCAAACGATCTTGAAAAAGAACGTGGGATTACCATTCTTGCTAAAAATACAGCCGTTGCTTATAACGGAACTCGGATCAATATCATGGACACACCAGGACACGCGGACTTCGGTGGAGAAGTGGAACGGATCATGAAAATGGTTGACGGGGTTGTATTGGTCGTAGATGCCTACGAGGGAACTATGCCTCAGACTCGTTTCGTATTGAAAAAAGCCTTGGAACAAGACCTTGTTCCAATCGTTGTTGTCAACAAAATTGACAAACCATCTGCTCGTCCAGAAGAAGTTGTAGATGAAGTTCTTGAACTCTTCATCGAATTGGGTGCGGATGACGACCAATTGGAATTCCCAGTTGTTTATGCATCAGCGATCAACGGAACTTCTTCACTTTCAGATGATCCAGCTGATCAAGAGCACACAATGGCACCAATCTTTGATACCATTATTGATCACATCCCAGCTCCAGTTGATAACTCAGATGAGCCCCTTCAATTCCAAGTATCCCTGCTTGATTACAACGACTTCGTTGGACGGATTGGTATCGGACGTGTCTTCCGTGGTACTGTAAAAGTTGGGGACCAAGTAACCCTTTCTAAATTGGATGGAACGACTAAGAACTTCCGTGTTACCAAACTCTTTGGTTTCTTTGGTTTGGAACGTCGTGAGATTCAAGAAGCTAAAGCTGGTGACTTGATTGCGATCTCTGGTATGGAAGATATCTTCGTTGGAGAAACCATCACACCGACAGATGCAGTTGAAGCTCTTCCGATCCTTCATATCGATGAACCAACCCTTCAAATGACCTTCTTGGTGAATAACTCACCATTTGCTGGTCGCGAAGGAAAATGGGTAACTTCTCGTAAAGTCGAAGAACGTTTGCAAGCGGAATTGCAAACAGACGTCTCTCTTCGTGTTGACCCAACTGATTCACCTGATAAATGGACAGTTTCAGGACGTGGAGAATTGCACTTGTCTATCTTGATCGAAACCATGCGTCGTGAAGGATACGAATTGCAAGTGTCTCGTCCAGAAGTTATTATCAAGGAAATTGATGGTGTCAAATGTGAACCATTTGAGCGCGTTCAAATCGATACACCAGAAGAATACCAAGGATCTGTTATCCAAAGCCTTTCTGAACGTAAAGGTGAAATGTTGGATATGATCTCAACTGGTAACGGTCAAACTCGTTTGGTCTTCCTTGTTCCAGCGCGTGGTTTGATTGGATACTCAACAGAGTTCTTGTCAATGACACGTGGTTACGGAATCATGAACCACACCTTTGACCAATACTTGCCAGTGATTCCAGGAGAAATCGGTGGACGTCACCGTGGTGCTCTTGTTTCAATCGATAACGGAAAAGCAACCACTTACTCTATCATGTCTATCGAAGAACGTGGTACGATCTTTGTCAATCCAGGTACAGAAGTTTACGAAGGAATGATCATCGGGGAAAACTCTCGTGAGAACGACCTGACTGTAAACATTACGAAAGCAAAACAAATGACCAACGTTCGTTCAGCTACTAAGGACCAAACAGCGGTTATCAAGACTCCTCGTATCTTGACCTTGGAAGAATCTCTTGAGTTCTTGAACGACGATGAGTACATGGAAGTAACGCCTGAATCTATCCGTCTACGTAAACAAATCTTGAACAAAGCAGAACGCGAAAAAGCAAATAAAAAGAAAAAATCAGCAGCTGCTGAATAATACGGAAAGAAAGGAGAAACAAAATGGTCTATTTTATCTTAGGGATTTTGATTCTCCTTTTTTACCTTTTTATGACCCCAAAAAGTATTCGTGGTACCTTAAACAGTGTCACAATGGTGGTCTTGATCGTCTCCATTATCGTACTGACTTGTCTCGCCATTTTTCAGATATTCCAACTACCGTCTGAGTTTTTTGTCGGTGCCTTTCTCGCCTTTGTTGGCTACCTGGCTTTGGTGGATATTTCCAAAATGACGACCAAACAGAAAAAATAAACGCTGACGTGATTTTTAAAGCCCTTTGGGCTTTTTAATTTTGCTAAAAAAAGGTAAAATAGAGAGTGATAAAAATGGAGCGAAGAAAACATGAAATTTGTGAAACAATTTGAAAATAAAAAGGTTCTTGTATTAGGTTTGGCTAAGTCAGGCGAGTCAGCTGCCCGTTTGTTGGATCGCTTAGGAGCGATTGTGACCGTCAATGATGGTAAACCTTTTGAAGAAAATCCAGCAGCACAAAGTTTACTGGAAGAAGGGATTAAAGTTGTGACAGGAGGTCACCCTTTGGAATTGTTGGATGAAGACTTTGCAGTCATGGTCAAAAATCCAGGAATCCCTTATTCTAACCCAATGGTCGAAAAAGCGCTTGAAAAGGGTATTCCAGTCCTCACTGAAGTAGAATTGGCCTATCTGATTTCGGATGCGCCAATTATTGGGATTACAGGATCAAACGGAAAAACGACGACAACAACCATGATCGGGGAAGTCTTAACTGCTGCTGGTCAAGGTGGTCTATTGTCTGGAAATATCGGTTTTCCAGCTAGTCAAGTTGCACAAACAGCAACAGAAAAGGATGTTCTGGTCATGGAATTGTCTTCTTTCCAATTGATGGGAATTGAAGCCTTCCATCCAGAGATTGCAGTGATTACCAACCTCATGCCAACCCATATCGACTATCATGGTTCTTTTGAAAATTATGTAGCTGCCAAATGGAATCTTCAAAAGAATATGACAGAAAAAGATGTCATTGTCTTAAACTTCAATCAAGATTTGGCCAAGGAACTCGCTACAAAAACCAAGGCAAGAGTCCTTCCATTTTCAACGGTCGAAAAGGTGGATGGGGCTTATTTGGAAGATGGACTTCTCAAGTTTAAGGGAGAAGTTGTTATGCGAGCAGATGAACTGGGTGTTCCAGGTAGCCACAATGTAGAGAATGCCTTGGCAACGATTGCAGTTGCAAAAGTCCGTGGTGTGGAGAATGAGGTCATTAAAGAAACCTTGTCGGCCTTTGGGGGTGTCAAACACCGCCTTCAATATGTGGATGAAATTCAAGGTGTCAAATTCTATAATGATAGTAAATCGACTAATATTTTAGCAACACAAAAAGCCCTTTCTGGTTTTGATAACAACAAGGTGATCTTGATTGCAGGGGGGCTCGATCGTGGCAATGAATTTGATGAATTGGTGCCTCACATTACTGGCTTAAAGGAAATGGTGATTCTAGGGGAATCAGCTCCTCGAGTGAAACGCGCAGCCGATAAAGCAGGCGTCTCTTATGTTGATGCGGCAGATGTAGCAGATGCTACAAAGAAAGCCTTCGACTTGGCTAGCCCTGGCGATGTTGTACTACTAAGTCCTGCCAATGCCAGCTGGGATATGTATCCGAATTTTGAAGTGCGTGGGGATGAATTCCTTGCTACAGTAAAAGGGTTGAAATAAGATGAAAAAAATAATGTTTACTGGTGGGGGAACCGTGGGACATGTGACCCTTAATCTCCTCTTGATTCCAAAATTTATCGAAGATGGATGGGAAGTCCATTATATTGGAGACAAAAAAGGAATCGAATACCAAGAGATCAAAAAGTCTGGCTTAGACGTACGCTTCCATTCAATTGCAACGGGGAAATTGCGCCGCTATTTCTCTTTCCAAAATATGATGGATGTGTTCAAGGTAGCTTGGGGAACGCTCCAGTCCATTGCAATCCTGCTTCGTGTGCGCCCACAAGTTCTCTTCTCAAAAGGGGGATTTGTCTCTGTGCCACCAGTGATTGCGGCCCGACTCACGCGTGTTCCTGTCTATATCCATGAGTCCGATCTCTCGATGGGATTGGCCAATAAAATTGCTTATAAATTTGCTACCAAGATGTACACGACTTTTGAGCAAGCACATGGTTTGACAAAGAGTGAGCATATCGGTGCGGTAACCAAGGTCACAGATCATATACCGCCAACTTCAGAAGTTTTAGAAGAAAAAACAAAAGGTTTCCGAAAAGACTTGCCGACCCTTCTCTTTGTCGGAGGATCAGCCGGTGCGCGTGTCTTTAATGAATTTGTGACAGAGCATCAAGCAGAGCTCTTGCAGCACTACAATATCATCAATTTGACGGGCGATTCAACATTGAATCAGGCTGAGGGCGGTTTGTATCGAGTGGATTATGTAACCGATCAGTATTTGCCCATGCTCCAGAAGGCTGATTTAGTGGTGACTAGGGGTGGAGCCAATACCTTGTTTGAACTCTTGGCTATGAACAAACTCCATTTGATTGTACCGCTAGGAAAAGAAGCCAGCCGTGGCGATCAGATTGAAAATGCCCAATATTTTGTGGATAAAGGTTATGCAGAGCAATTGCAGGAAGATCAATTGACGCTCGAAACCTTCAATAAAACCATTCAAGAAATGTTGAAGCAAAGCCAAGTCTACCACCAAGCAATGGAAAAATCGACAGAACTCCTTTCACTAGACGATTTTTATGGCCTGCTTCAAAAAGATATCAGTAAGGGAAAAGATGACGGACGACAATAAAAAAACACCAACGGATGACAAAATTACAGAATTGTCAGCCTGGCAAAAAAGAAACAAAGAATATTTAGAAAAAAAGGCGCTTGAAAAAGCGGAAGAAGCTGAAACAGAGGAAACTGAAAGCAAAGAAGCACAAGAAGACGAAGATCTTTCAGAAAATGAATCGGCTTCTATCTCAGAGGAAGAATCTGAAGAAGAATTAGAAGATTCTGAAGAGGAAAATGAATCTGAGGTCGAAGAGGATCCAGATGCGGATGGAGAAAGTTCAGAAAGAGAAGAGAACGGTCCGGCTGTAGAGGAGCTAGATCCTTCAGAGAAGCAAGAGAAAAAGCCTTCGTTTTTTGAACGCTTAAAGACGAAAAAAACAAAGAAGGAACCGACAGTGGCAAAACGCCATATCTATCGTGCCCTTCCGGTTATCGGAATCAGCTCGATTGTCGCCCTTCTCTCGATCTATTTTTTAAGTCCCTTGTCCACACAGAAAGTGATTGAATTTTCAGGGAATAAAGCGGTTGACCAGCAAAAATTGTATGAAAAAAGCCGTATTAAAGAAGAAGATTATACTCTGACGACCTTCCTTCATAAGTCGGTCTATGAACAAAACATAAAAACAGCTAGTCCATGGATCAAAGAAGTGCACATGCATTATCAATTTCCAGTGACCTTTAAAGTTAATATAGTGGAACACAAAGTGGTTGCTTATTATGTGACGGGAGAAGACCACTATCCAGTATTGGAAAACGGAGAAGTAGTTGAGACAGTAACGCCTGCTTCGGACTTACCATCCTCCTATATTAGCTTGAAATTCTCAGATAGGGAATTGGTCAGACAATTCGTCCAAGAAATGAAATCCATTTCGTCTTCCATTACGGATAAAATTGTTTCGGTTGATCTGACACCAAGCAAGGTTACGAAGGATCTGGTGACCATTACCATGAAAAATGATAATAAAATCTTGGTCCCTGTTTCCCAAATTACCCGCAAGCTTCCTTATTATAAGGCCATTAGTAAGCAATTAGACGATGATTCCACCATTGATATGGAGGCTGGAGTCTTCAGCTATAGTGAACAATCCATCGCAGA
Source organism: uncultured Streptococcus sp. (assembly GCA_916048115.1). Classification (GTDB taxonomy): domain Bacteria; phylum Bacillota; class Bacilli; order Lactobacillales; family Streptococcaceae; genus Streptococcus. The sequence continues at coordinate 12,124 of CAJZGQ010000004.1, forward strand.
TGCCAAAGAGCAAGCTGAAAAAGAAAAGGCTGAAAGTAAAGAAAAGCAAGAAGAACATTCTGAGGAAGCAAGCCAAGAACAGAATCAAGAACAGAATCCAGAGGGAGAAAATTCTTCTGGGAATGAGCAAAGCCCATAAATTATCTCAAATAATTGAAGAAAAAATGTCCATTTTAGGCTTCTTTGTGATATAATGAAGTTTGGATAGTTCCAACTAAAAGGGCTATAAATAGATGTAAAGTGAAAACAAATAAAGAGAGAGGACTGGTGTAATGGCTAGAGACGGCTTTTTTACAGGTTTAGATATCGGTACTAGTTCAATAAAAGTATTGGTGGCAGAACATGTCAATGGAGAAATGAATGTAATTGGAGTCAGCAATGCAAAAAGTGCTGGCGTCAAAGATGGAATTATAGTAGATATCGAAGCTGCTTCAAATGCAATTAAAACTGCAATCAGCCAAGCTGAAGAAAAAGCAGGGATTTCAATCAATCTAGTCAACGTTGGGTTGCCTGCAAACTTACTACAAATCGAAGCAACTCAAGGAATGATTCCAGTCACTAGTGATTCAAAAGAAATCACAGATGCAGATGTTGAAAATGTTGTCAAATCTGCACTCACAAAAAGTATGACACCGGATCGTGAAGTAATCACCTTCATTCCTGAAGAATTCACAGTAGATGGTTTCCAAGGAATCCGTGATCCACGCGGAATGATGGGGATCCGACTTGAAATGCGTGGTCTTCTTTATACAGGACCTCGTACAATCTTGCACAATTTGCGTAAAACAGTTGAACGTGCAGGCTTACAAGTAGAAAACATCATCATTTCCCCACTTGCGATGATCAAAACAGTCTTGAACGAAGGCGAACGTGAATTCGGAGCAACTGTGATTGATATGGGTGGTGGCCAAACAACAGTGGCATCTGTGCGTAGCCAAGAACTTCAATTTACAAATATCTACCAAGAAGGTGGCGATTACGTTACCAAAGATATTTCTAAAGTATTGAAGACTTCTCAAAAATTAGCAGAAGGCTTGAAGTTCAACTACGGTGAAGCCTATGTGCCATCTGCTGGAAACGAAGTGTTCCATGTAGAAGTTATTGGTGAAGTTGAGCCAGTTGAAGTGACTGAGAAGTACTTGGCTGAAATCATTTCAGCACGTATCAAACACATCTTTGAGCAAATCAAGCAAGACCTTGAGAGAAGACATTTGTTGGATCTTCCTGGTGGTGTTGTGATTATCGGTGGAGGCGCAATCCTTCCTGGTGTTGAAGAATTGGCTCAAGAAGTCTTTGGTGTAAATGTGAAATTGTTTGTTCCAAATCAAATTGGAATTCGCAATCCAGCTTTTGCCCATGTGATTAGTTTGTCTGAATATGCAGGCAATTTGACAGATGTGGATATTATTGCTCAAGCTGCGGTTCGTGGAGACGAAGTCTTGCGTCAACAACCGATTCAATTTGATCGACCTGTGCAACCACAAGTACAACCACAACCTGCTGCTCAAGCACAACCGGTAGTACCTGCGTACAATGCTGAGAAGATTGAATCTCCAGTAGATGCTCAAGAAATTCCAGTAGCAAGCAATGATAGCAAACAAGAACCAAAAACTACATTCACAGACCGAATGAAAAATTTGATCGGTAATATGTTTGATTAAGGAGTGTAAGTATTTATGACATTTTCATTTGACACAGCAGCGGCACAAGGTGCAGTAATTAAAGTAATCGGTGTCGGTGGCGGTGGCGGTAACGCCATCAATCGTATGATTGACGAAGGCGTTGCCGGTGTAGAATTCATCGCAGCTAATACAGATGTTCAAGCACTTTCAAGTGCAAAAGCTGAAACAGTTATCCAATTGGGTCCAAAATTGACTCGTGGATTGGGTGCTGGAGGTCAACCTGAAGTTGGTCGCAAGGCAGCTGAAGAAAGCGAAGAAGTGTTAACAGAAGCTTTGCAAGGTGCAGACATGGTCTTCATCACTGCAGGGATGGGTGGAGGATCTGGTACAGGTGCTGCACCAGTCATCGCTCGTATTGCTAAAGCAGTTGGTGCTTTGACAGTAGCAGTTGTTACTCGTCCATTCGGGTTTGAAGGTTCAAAACGTGGGAACTTTGCTATTGAAGGGATTAATGAACTTCGCGAACATGTAGATACATTGTTGATTATTTCTAATAACAACTTGCTTGAAATTGTGGACAAGAAGACACCGCTTCTTGAAGCGTTGAGTGAAGCTGACAACGTTCTTCGTCAAGGTGTTCAAGGGATCACTGACTTGATCACAAGTCCTGGATTGATCAACCTTGACTTTGCAGACGTGAAGACTGTTATGGAAAACAAAGGGAATGCCCTCATGGGTATTGGTGTTGGTAGCGGTGAAGAACGCGTTATCGAAGCAGCTCGGAAAGCCATTTACTCTCCACTTCTTGAAACAACCATTGACGGTGCTGAAGACGTGATCGTCAACGTAACAGGTGGTTTGGATATGACATTGATCGAAGCTGAAGAAGCTTCAGAGATTGTGAACCAAGCTGCAGGTCACGGAGTGAACATCTGGTTGGGTACATCTATTGATGAATCTCTTAAAGATGAAATCCGCGTGACGGTTGTTGCAACTGGTGTCCGTCAAGACAAGGTAGAACGCGTCAGCGGAATTGCTTCCTCACAACGTCCTTATAAAACAGGGCCACGTGAACAACGCCCACAAACGGCACCATTTGACCGTGAATTTGATTTGAAACAAGATGTTGAATTGCCAACAACTCCAAGTCGTCCAGCGGTAGAACCAAACCGTGGCTCAGCTTTTGGTGATTGGGATATTCGCCGTGAGAATATCGTTCGCCAAACTGAACCAACATCAACACATCAAGTTGATCGTTATGTAGATTCATCTTCAGATGATGATGAATTGGAAACACCACCATTCTTCCGGAATCGTTAATCATGAATCTGGAACAGAATGCTGATCTTGTACGGCAACAAGTAGAAACAGCAAGAAACAAAGCTAACCGCCAAGATCAAGTTAATGTGATAGCTGTCACCAAGTATGTAGATGTTGCAACAACAGAAGCACTGGTGAAAACAGGTATCCAACATATCGGTGAAAATCGTGTTGATAAATTCCTAGAAAAGTATCAAGCTCTAAAAGAGTATGACCTCACTTGGCACTTGATTGGGAGCCTCCAACGGCGGAAAGTAAAAGACGTGATCAATCTCGTCGATTACTTTCATGCCTTGGATTCGGTGAAGCTAGCTCAAGAAATTCAAAAGCGAGCAGAACACCCGATCAAGTGTTTCCTCCAAGTGAACATTTCTGGTGAAGAAAGTAAGCACGGATTTGCACCCGATGAACTGGATGATGTTTTAGCGGAAATCGCACAGCTGGACAAAATTGAAATTGTTGGTTTAATGACGATGGCTCCCTTTGAGGCTAGTCAAGAAGAGTTGCAGGATATTTTTTCAAAAACTCACCAACTTCAGAAACAACTAGAAAAGAAACAATTAAAAAATATGCCTTTTTCAGAACTAAGTATGGGTATGAGTCGTGACTTTGAAGTAGCCGTTGCGAACGGAGCGACTTATGTTAGAATTGGGACATCATTTTTTAAATAGGAAAGAACTATGTCATTAAAAGATAAATTTAACAACTTTATTGACTACTTCACAGAAGACGGTGAAGAAGTAGAAGTTAGCGAGGCAAAAGCAGCTGGTGCGGAAACACAACCAGTTCCACAGCCACAGCCAACTCCTCAAGTGACTTCTCCACGTCCACAGATTAGTCAAAAAGAACCGGTAAAACCAAAACCAAAACCGACTCCTGTCGCACCTGTTACAACTCCTGTATCTACAGCAGCTGTGAAGGAATCTGTGTCTACAACGAAAAATACATCTGAAAATATCACTCGCTTGCATGAACGTCAACGTGAATTGGCTGCTAATCGTGCAAATACAGATGAAAAGATTACCATTGATGTACGCTATCCCCGTAAATACGAGGAAGCGACTGAAATTGTCGATCTATTACTATCTAATGAGAGTATCTTGATTGACTTCCAATATATGACAGAGGTACAAGCTCGTCGTTGTTTGGATTATTTGGATGGGGCTCGTTATGTTTTGGCAGGAAATCTTCGCCGTGTTGCAAGCACCATGTACTTGTTGACTCCAATTAATGTAGTCGTTAATGTGGAAGATATTCGCCTTCCTAATGATGTGGAAGTGACAGAATTCGACTATGATATGAAACGTAATCGCTAAGATGATTATTTTTCAGTATCTTTCAAATATTATTCAAATCTATTCCATCATTCTTGTCATCTATGCCTTACTTTCTTGGTTCCCTGGGGCACCTCAGAGTACTCTTGGAAAAATGGTTCACCGCCTAGTTGAACCATTTTTGAGCCTTTTTAGAAAGTTACCCTTGCAGGTTGGAGGCTTGGATTTTACGGTTCTTGTAGCACTTTTGGTCTTGAACCTAATGAATCAGCTATTAGCTCGGTTGTTTCTATTTTTGATTGGTTAGAATACGATGGGACAGAAAGAGATTTATCAACATTTCAATCGCGAAGATCACGAATTTATTGATCGTTGTATTGAATTGTCAGAAAGAGTAATTGAACGCTATTCTGTTGAAGTGACGGGTTTTTTAAACCCTCATCAGGTCGCTATTTTACGAAATGTTGCGGCAAGCTATCAATTACAGGTCTTTGCTTCCAGTGATGAGCAGAAAATGGAGTATGCCAAGGTCATTGTGGCTCCGGATTATTATCAATTGGATCCAAGTGACTTTGATCTGGCCTTAATAGAGATGGCCTATGCTTCCAAATTTCATCACTTGACCCATTCCCAGGTTCTGGGGACCATTGTTCACCAATTAGGAGTGGAGCGCAAGTCTTTTGGAGATATTCTAACGAGTGAAGGAAAGATCCAAGTATTTGTTGAACAGCGTTTTGTTCCCTATTTCATAGATCACATCCAGAAAATTTCTCGTGTCCCTGTTAAGCTTAGGGAAGTTCCTCTATCTGAACAGATTGTTGTAGAGGAAGAAAGCCAGCAGCGAGATATTCTCGTGTCGAGTTTCCGGTTAGACAAGGTGATTGCTGGGACCTTCAGGCTTTCGCGCTCACAAGCCAGTCAGTTGATTAGTTCAGGCTTGGTGAAAGTTAATTATGCGACAACTTCCAATGTTAGCTATGCTGTAGGTTTGAATGATTTAGTCAGTGTTCGACGCTTTGGGCGTCTTAAAATTGTTTCTGAAAATGGTATTTCAAAGAGTGGAAAATATAAAGTAACTGTTGAAGTACTCTTGAGTAAAAAATGAGGAGGAGTTATGGCTCTTACTGCTTTAGAAATTAAAGATAAAACTTTTGGCGTTAAATTTAGAGGATATGATGCGAACGAAGTAGAAGAATTTCTAGATATCGTTGTTCGCGATTATGAAGATCTTGTTCGTTTAAATCATGATCAAGAAGCAAAAATTCATGCTCTTGAAGAACGCTTAAACTATTTTGATGAAATGAAAGATTCATTGAGTCAGTCTGTTTTGATTGCACAAGATACTGCTGAACGTGTAAAACAAGCAGCTAACGAACGTTCTGAAAATATTGTTCGTCAAGCTGAACAAGATGCACAACATTTAGTAGATGAAGCAAAACAAAAAGCAAATGAAATCCTTCGTCATGCAACGGATAACGCCAAGAAGGTTGCCGTTGAAACAGAGGAGTTGAAGAACAAGACACGCGTCTTCCATCAACGTTTGAAATCAACAATCGAAAGCCAATTGAGCATTATCGATACGCCTGAATGGGATGAAATTCTTCGCCCAACAGCTATGTATATTCAAACAAGTGATGAAGCTTTCCGTGAAATTGTTGAGAAAGCTTTGGGTGAATCTGTTCACCATCATCATGCAGAAGATGAGAACATTGATTTGACTCGTCAATTCTCTCCAGCTGAAATCGAAGAATTGCAAAAACGCATTGAAGCAGCTAACTTAGAATTGGGTGCGACACAAGCGTTTGAAGGTTTGAATGAAAAAGTTCAATCCGCTTTAGAAGAAGCAGAGCACGCTCGTTATGAAAATGAGGAAGTTGTTGCGGTTGAAGAAACTGTTCAACCTGAAGATAATGCAAATCGTGAATCTGTCAATATTTTATAATTTTGTAAAAACAGGTCCATTAATGATAGGTCTAGCGAGCAGATGATGGTGGAAGATCTGCACTCCCTCTTAATGGATGATCCTTTTACAGTATTCGTTCTGAATCATTGAGTAAGAACGGACGTTTCCCTCGTTACGGGATGAGAGGAGAAAGTCTCTTGCGACTTCTCGAACAAAGGTGGTACCACGAGCAATCGTCCTTTTTAGGATGCTCGTGTTTTTTTTTATAGCTTTTTAAATCAATAAGGAGACACAATGAAACTTAAAGAAACTTTAAATCTTGGAAAAACAGAATTTCCAATGCGTGCCGGTCTTCCAACCAAAGAACCTCTTTGGCAAAAGGAATGGGAAGATGCAAAATTGTATCAACGTCGTCAAGAACTAAATGAAGGGAAACCTCATTTTGTCTTGCATGATGGCCCTCCATACGCAAACGGAAATATCCATGTTGGACATGCCATGAATCATATCTCAAAAGATATCATCATTCGTTCTAAGTCTATGTCAGGTTTTAACGCACCTTATATCCCAGGTTGGGATACTCATGGTCTGCCAATTGAGCAGGTTTTGGCAAAACAAGGTGTTAAACGTAAAGAAATGGATTTGGTTGAGTACTTAAAACTTTGCCGTGAGTACGCTCTTTCTCAAGTTTATAAACAACGTGATGATTTCAAACGTTTGGGGATGTCAGGTGACTGGGAAAATTTATATGTGACTTTAACTCCAGACTATGAAGCAGCCCAAATCCGTGTCTTTGGTGAGATGGCTAATAAGGGTTATATCTACCGTGGTGCCAAGCCAGTTTACTGGTCATGGTCATCTGAGTCTGCCCTTGCCGAAGCCGAGATTGAATACCATGACTTGGTTTCAACTTCCCTTTACTATGGCAACAAGGTCAAAGATGGCAAAGGTGTCCTTGATACAGATACTTACATCGTTGTTTGGACAACAACTCCATTTACTATCACAGCTTCTCGTGGATTGACTGTTGGTGCGGATATTGATTACGTCTTAGTTCAACCAGCTGGCGAAGCTCGTAAGTTTGTCGTTGCTGCAGAATTGTTGAACAGTTTGTCTGAGAAATTCGGTTGGTCGGATGTTCAAGTTTTGGCTACTTACCGTGGTTCAGAATTGAACCAAATTGTGACAGAGCACCCATGGGATACAGCAGTAGATGAACTCGTTATCCTTGGTGACCACGTTACAACAGACTCTGGTACAGGTATCGTCCATACAGCCCCTGGTTTTGGTGAGGATGACTACAATGTCGGTGTTGCCAACGGTCTCGAAGTTGCTGTAACTGTCAACGAACGCGGGATCATGATGGCCAATGCTGGTCCTGAGTTTGAAGGTCAATTCTACGACAAGGTTGTGCCAACGGTTATTGAAAAACTTGGTAACCTCCTTCTTGCTCAAGAAGAAATCTCTCACTCCTACCCATTTGACTGGCGTACTAAGAAACCAATCATCTGGCGTGCAGTGCCACAGTGGTTTGCCTCTGTTTCAAAATTCCGTCAAGAAATCCTAGATGCTATTGATAAAGTGAAATTCCATACAGAATGGGGTAAAGTCCGTCTTTACAATATGATTCGTGACCGTGGTGACTGGGTTATCTCTCGTCAACGTGCTTGGGGTGTGCCACTTCCAATCTTCTATGCAGAAGATGGCACACCAATCATGACAGCTGAAACCATCGAGCATGTGGCTCAACTCTTTGAAGTACACGGATCAAGCATTTGGTGGGAACGTGATGCCAAAGACCTCTTGCCAGAAGGATTTACACATCCAGGTTCTCCAAATGGCGAGTTCAAGAAAGAAACAGATATTATGGACGTTTGGTTTGACTCAGGTTCATCATGGAATGGTGTTTTGGTGAATCGACCAAATCTGACTTATCCAGCTGACCTTTACCTTGAAGGTTCTGACCAATACCGTGGTTGGTTTAACTCATCACTTATCACATCTGTTGCTAACCATGGCGTAGCACCTTACAAGCAAATCTTGTCTCAAGGTTTCACATTAGATGGTAAAGGTGAGAAGATGTCTAAATCTCTTGGAAATACGATTGCTCCAAGCGACGTTGAAAAACAATTTGGTGCAGAAATCTTGCGTCTCTGGGTAACCAGTGTAGACTCAAGTAACGACGTACGTATCTCTATGGATATCTTGAGCCAAGTCTCTGAAACATACCGTAAGATCCGTAATACCCTTCGTTTCTTGATTGCTAACACTTCTGATTTTAACCCAGCTGAGGATGCAGTCGCTTACGAAGAACTTCGTTCTGTTGATAAGTACATGACCATCCGCTTTAACCAACTTGTTAAGACTATTCGTGACGCTTATGCAAACTTCGAATTCTTGACAATCTATAAGGCGCTTGTTAACTTTATCAATGTTGATCTGTCAGCCTTCTACCTTGATTTTGCCAAAGATGTTGTTTACATTGAAGGAGCTAAATCACTTGAACGCCGTCAAATGCAAACGGTCTTCTACGATATTCTTGTGAAGATCACTAAACTGTTGACACCAATCCTTCCTCACACAGCGGAAGAAATCTGGTCCTACCTTGAGTTTGAAGCGGAAGACTTCGTTCAATTGTCAGAATTGCCAGAAGCTCAAACATTTGCCAACCAAGAAGAAATCTTGGATACTTGGTCAGCTTTTATGGACTTCCGTGGACAAGCTCAAAAAGCCTTGGAAGAAGCACGGAATGAAAAAGTGATCGGTAAATCTCTTGAAGCTCACTTGACAGTTTATCCAAATGAAGTGGTGAAAACTCTTCTTGGAGCTCTTGATAGCAATGTAGCACAACTCTTGATTGTCTCTGAATTGACCATTGCAGAAGGACCAGCTCCAGAAGGTGCAGTAGCATTTGAAGATGTAGCCTTTACAGTTGAACGTGCAGCCGGTGAAGTTTGTGACCGTTGCCGTCGTATCGATCCAAGTACAGCAGAACGTCACTACCACGCAACCATCTGTGATCATTGTGCAAGCATCGTCGAAGAGAACTTTGCGGACGCAGTCGCAGAAGGATTTGAAGCTAAATAATAAGACATTAAAAGAAGTTCCATAAAGGAACTTCTTTTTTAATGGCTAGAATAGTGTAGAGATTTATGTATTAGGGAAAGAAAAAAGTAAGGCAAATTGGCCTTACTTAGTAATTGGAAAGGAAATTTCAA
>CAJZGQ010000005.1 GCA_916048115.1 uncultured Streptococcus sp.
GTGGGACGACGAAATCGAATTCTAACGAATGACCGATTTCTGTCCCACTCTCTTTACTATTTCAGAGCTCGTTTACTTCTTTTAAGGAATTACTTGGAGGAAACAAAAGAAAAACAGAGGTGGAAGAAATTATTTTTCTTCCATCTCTGTTTTTTGTCCTTGAATGGCTTTTTTGAGCCACCAAAGTGAGCCGACTAGGATCAGGGCAGCAAGCCAAAAAATCCAAGCCTCAATAGTGGTTAGAAAAAAGTAGAGAGCGATAGCATCGACCAATAAAAGTGGGATGAGAATCTGTTTTCTTATTTTCATAAGAGTATTGTATCATAAATCCTAGAGGAAACAAATAAAATCAAGCCTTTCTAGGTATTTTGTAGGATCTGAAAAGGTCCGATAGGGTTAGTTAGTGAATTTTCTTTTAGGAGTGCATCTTGGTCCCATTTGTGGTAAAATAGTAAAGATATGAGTAAAGAATTTCATCATGTAACGGTTTTGCTTCATGAAACGATCGATATGCTGGATGTTAAGCCAGATGGGATCTATGTAGACGCCACATTGGGTGGGGCAGGCCACAGCGAATATTTGTTAACAAAATTAAATGAATCGGGCCATCTTTATGCCTTTGACCAAGATCAGCATGCGATTGAGAATGCTAAGATTCGTTTAGCTCCATTCATCGAGAAAGGCATGGTGACCTTCATTAAGGATAACTTTCGTCATTTGAAGGAACGTCTAAACGAATTGGGTGTGACTGAAATTGATGGAATCTGTTATGACCTAGGTGTCTCTAGTCCTCAGTTAGATGAACGGGAACGCGGATTTTCTTACAAGAAAGATGCGCCGTTAGACATGCGGATGAATCAAGAAGCTTCCTTGACAGCCTATGAAGTCGTTAATAGCTACGATTACCATGCTCTAGTCCGTATTTTTTTCAAATATGGAGAGGACAAATTTTCCAAGCAAATTGCGCGGAAAATTGAGCAAGCACGAGCAATTAAACCGATTGAAACAACGACTGAATTAGCAGAGATTATTAAATCTGCTAAACCAGCTAAGGAGCTCAAGAAAAAGGGCCATCCTGCTAAACAGATTTTCCAAGCCATTCGTATCGAAGTCAATGATGAACTGGGAGCTGCAGATGAATCGATTCAGCAAGCCATGGATTTGTTGGCCCTCGATGGTCGTATTTCTGTGATTACCTTTCATTCGTTAGAGGATCGATTGACCAAACAATTGTTTAAAGAAGCTTCGACGGTTGAGGTTCCAAAGGGACTTCCCTTTATTCCAGATGATTTGAAACCAAAGATGGAGTTGGTTAACCGGAAACCTATTTTGCCAAGTGATGAAGAGCTTGAGGATAATAATCGATCCCATTCAGCAAAACTACGGGTTGCTCGAAAAATACACAAGTAAGAGGAATTGATATGGCAGCAAGAGATGAGAGAACAAGAACACAGATACTGCAAGACCGCTTTCGCCGTTTCTCTAGAGTAGAAAAGGCTTTTTATGGGTCGATTGTCCTAACAGCTGTGATTTTAGCCATTAGTATCGTCTTTATGCAGACACGGATTTTACAAGTTCAAAGTGAACTGACTGATTTGAATACGGAACTAGAAGCCAAAAAGACGGAATTGGCAGATGTTCGTCAAGAGGTCAATGAATTAACACGTTATGACCGCTTATCACAGTTGGCTAGCTCCCAAGGAATGAAGCTGCAAAAAGAAAATCGAAAAACAGTGAGTGCAAGTAGTGATGAATAAATTTAAAAAATTTTTAATCAGGTATTCGATAAAGAAACGTCGCTTGCCGGATCAGAATCGAAAACAAGTTGGGAAAAATCTCAGTGTACTGGCGATTTTCCTCTTTTTTCTCTTTCTGATTAATTTTGCAATGATTATTGGAACTGACAAAAAATTCGGTGTGACCTTATCGGATCAAGCAAAAAAAGTCCATGAGCAGACGGTCATTGTTCCTGCAAAACGTGGAACGATCTATGACCGAAATGGAGCAGTAATTGCAGAAGATGCTACGACCTATAACGTTTATGCCGTTATTGATAAAAAGTACAAATCAGCAACTGGGAAAGTCCTCTATGTAGAAGAGAGCCAATTTAAAAAAGTAGCAGAAATCTTTAAGCAGTACTTAGGGATGGATGAGGATTACGTCATTCAACAGTTGTCGCAAAAGAAATTGAAACAGGTTTCTTTTGGCTCGAACGGAAACGGCATAACTTATAGTAATATGACAGCCATCCGTGAGGCCATGGAAGCGGCGAAGATTGAAGGGGTTGCCTTTACAACCAGTCCAAATCGAAGCTATAAAAATGGAGTTTTTGCTTCTCAATTTATAGGTCAGGCCTCTCTTCAAGAAGATAAAGAGGGGAATAAAACCCTGAAGGGACAATCAGGGATGGAGAAATCCCTCGATCGTATTCTCGCTGGTCAAAATGGGGTTATCACCTATGACAAAGACCGAAACGGGAATATCGTTCCTGGTTCAGATAAGGTTTCTGTCAAAACAGAAGATGGAAAAGATGTCTATACGACCATTTCAGCAGAATTACAAACCTACCTTGAGACGCGAATGGATGTTTTCCAAGAAAAGGTAAAAGGTAAATATGTCAGTGCGACCCTGGTCAGTGCTAAAACGGGGGAAATCCTTGCGACAACGCAACGTCCAACCTATAATGCGGATACCAAACAAGGGTTGGATCTGAAAAACTTGAAAACCTGGAATACCATCCTTTATCAAGATCAATATGAACCTGGTTCAACCATGAAGGTCATGATATTAGCTTCGGCGATTGATCATGGGACCTTCCCAGCCTATAATGAGGTATACTACAGTAACGAACTACAGGTAAAAGATGCGACCATTCGTGACTGGGATGTCAATATGGGACTGTCTGAAGGTCGCTATATGAATATCGCACAGGGCTTTGCTCACTCAAGTAACGTGGGGATGACCCGTTTGGAGCAAAAGATGGGAAATGCTGTCTGGATGGACTACCTAACCCGCTTTAAATTCGGTCTTCCGACCCGTTTTGGAATGGGAAATGAAGCTTATGGAGGTCTTCCAGGGGATTATGTCAGTCAAGCCATGTCTTCTTTTGGTCAGGGGATTTCCGTCAGTCAAACTCAAATGTTACGGGCCTTTAGTGCTATCGCCAATGATGGGCAAATGTTGGAGCCGAAGTTTATTAGTGCCATTTACGATAAAAAATCAGACACAGCCCGCAAATCAAAAAAAGAAGTTGTTGGAAAACCAGTTTCAGGATCAGCTGCGCAACAGACTCGAAATTATATGATTACGGTCGGAACAGATCCAGAGTATGGGACTTTGTACAGTGATGGACCTATCATTCAGGTACCCGGTCAAAACGTTGCAGTGAAATCAGGGAATGCCCAAATGGCGACAGACAAAGGGTATTTACAAGGAGAAAATGACTACATTAATTCAGTTGTAGCCATGACACCTGCAGAAGACCCTGAATTCATCATGTATGTAACGGTCCAACAACCAGAAGTGAAATTTTCAGCCACTAGCTGGGAAGAGCTGGTCAATCCTATTTTGGAAGATGCAGTTGCTTTAAAAGACGAATTGCATTTGACATCAGAGGCACCAACTTTGGATGGTGTGACCAAAGAAACGACCTACAAAATCCCTTCAGTAGAAACTCTCTCTAAGGAGTTGAATCTGAAACAAAATCTGAGCCCAGGTGCTTATTCAGAGGAATTGCGTCGCAATTTGGTGCAGCCAATTGTCCTAGGAACCGGGGAAAATATCCGCAAGATGTCTGTGGATGTGGGTTCTAAAGTCAAAGCCAATCAACAAGTATTGTTATTGACAGAAGACTTTGATGTTGTTCCAGATATGTATGGTTGGACTAAGAAAAATGCAGACATCTTTGGAGAATGGACTGGAATTGAAATTACCTATAAAGGTAGTGGAAAGAAAGTAACCAAACAAAGTGTCAAAATGAACACCTCACTCAATAAAACTAAAAAGATTACGTTAACATTAGGAGACTAAGATGTATATTGCTACGATCCTTGTATCGTTTCTATTAACAGTGGCTGCTATTCCAGCCTTTATTCGATTTTACCATCGTGCTCATATTTCTGGGCAACAAATGCACGAAGATGTGAAACAACACAAAGCGAAAGCTGGCACTCCGACAATGGGTGGAGTTGTATTTCTCATTACAGCCGTTCTAGTTAGTTTTGTCGTTACCGTATTGACTGGAAATTTCACGCGCCCTGTTCAACTTATTCTATTTATCTTGATTCTATATGGAATTGTTGGATTTTTGGATGACTTTTTAAAAGTTTTTCGTAAGATTAATGAAGGTCTCAATCCAAAACAAAAATTGGCCCTTCAACTTGTTGGTGGAATCATCTTCTATATTTTTTCTGAACGCCACGGTGCAGGAAGCCTTTTAAATGTCTTTGGTTACGATCTTTACTTGGGCCATTTCTACATTCTCTTTGCTTTGTTTTGGTTGGTTGGATTTTCAAACGCGGTCAATTTGACAGATGGGATTGATGGATTAGCCAGCATCTCCGTTGCTATTAGCCTGAGTGCCTATTCCTTTATTGCCTATATGCAAGGAAAATGGGACATTCTCTTTGTGACTTTGAGTATGATTGGGGCCTTGCTTGGATTCTTTGTCTTCAACCACAAGCCAGCTAAAATCTTTATGGGAGATGTCGGTAGTCTTGCTCTTGGAGGGATGCTTGCAGCCTTGTCAATGGCTCTGCATGTAGAGTGGACCCTGCTCCTGATTGGTCTGGTCTATGTCATTGAAACAGGTTCAGTGATGCTACAAGTGACCTATTTCAAATGGACCAAGAAACGCTACGGAGAAGGACGTCGGATTTTCAGAATGACTCCTTTCCACCATCATTTAGAACTGGGTGGACTTTCTGGAAATGGCCAAAACTGGTCAGAATGGAAAGTGGATGCCTTTATGTGGTCCATTGCCTTGGTAACAAGTGTCATCACTCTTGTTCTTCTCTACTTATAAAAAAGACGGTGGGCTTGCCCATCGTTTTTTTGCTGACTCAGAGAGACTTTGTTGGTTAGGAAAAATGACTCATAAGAGAGGCACGAAGTCAGCTTTTCTGATATAATAATAGAGATCATGAAAGGAACTGAGAAAATGAAATTTACAGAGTTTAATTTTAAGCCTTATATTCAAGAGGCACTGAAAGAAATCAATTTTAGAGAAGCAACCGAAGTACAGGAAAAACTAATTCCGATTGTCCTAGCTGGAAATGATTTGGTAGGAGAGTCAAAGACTGGTTCTGGGAAAACTCATACGTTTCTCTTGCCGATTTTTCAAACCTTAAATGAAGACAGTGAGCAAGTTGAAGCGGTCATCACGGCTCCTAGTCGGGAGTTGGCGACGCAAATTTACCAAGCTGCTCGTCAAATCGCTAGTCATTCTGACAAAGAGATTCGGATTGTAAATTATGTTGGAGGAACGGATAAAAGCCGTCAGATTGAAAAACTTCAGGTCAAACAACCACATATCGTGATTGGAACTCCAGGCCGAATTTATGACCTGGTTGCATCTGGTGATCTGGCTATTCATAAGGCCCATACTTTTGTGGTAGACGAGGCAGATATGACACTGGACATGGGATTCTTGTCTACCGTGGATAAGATTGCTTCAAGGCTTCCGCAACAACTGCAATTTTTAGTTTTTTCAGCCACCATTCCGCAAAAATTGCAGCCTTTCTTGAAAAAATATCTCTCAAACCCAGTCATGGAGCAAATTAAGACTAAGACGGTGATTTCAGATACCATCGATAATTGGCTGGTTTCGACCAAGGGTCGGGATAAAAATGAGCAAATTTACCAATTGACCAAGACCTTGCAACCTTATTTGGCCATGATTTTCGTCAATACCAAAACGAGAGCAGATGATCTCCATGCCTATTTAGTGGCTCAGGGGTTAAAAGTGGCGAAGATTCACGGAGATATCCCACCACGTGAACGGAAACGGATCATGAATCAGGTGAAAAATCTTGATTTTGAGTATATTGTGGCCACCGATTTGGCGGCTCGTGGAATTGATATCGAAGGGGTGAGTCATGTCATCAATGATGCTATTCCACAAGATCTTTCCTTCTTCGTTCACCGTGTAGGCCGGACAGGACGCAATGGTCTACCGGGTGTCGCTATTACTCTTTATCAACCGAGTGATGATTCAGATATCCGTGAACTAGAAAAAATGGGCATTCGTTTCGTACCGAAAGTGTTGAAAAATGGGGTTATTGAAGATACTTATGATCGGGACAGACGAGCCAATCGTGAGAAAAAGCAAGAGAAACTCGACATCGAAATGATTGGTCTGGTGAAGAAGAAAAAGAAAAAAATCAAACCAGGCTACAAGAAAAAAATTAAATGGGCAGTTGATGAAAAGCGGAGAAAAGCTAAGCGAGCTGAAAACCGTGCGCGTGGTCGGGCGGAACGAAAGGCCAAACGCCAAACTTTCTAACCCCTTCTTTCAAATGTTCAGAAGAAAACATAGATTTTCTTTATGAACTCCATAAAGAAAAACTATTAGGAACTTGTCTAAAATTATGATAGACTAAATTTGAGTAGTCTATCATTTTTCTATTTCTGTAGCAATTTTTGGAATTCCGATAGTGAATGTGATAGAATGTTTATGTTCGAGAAAGGAAGTAACAAAAATGTTTACAACTAATCTTTTAACTGCCAACTGGTATGCTGACTTTTTAAAACACGTTCCAGACAGCAAGCTGTTTAGTTTGAGAGCCGTATTGGATGCATTTCCGGCAGTCATTGGGAAATTGCCTGTGACGATTTTATTAGCCCTAGGAGGCGCATTTTTTGGGATTATTTTTGCCATGATTTTTGCTCTGGTCAAAATTAATCGTGTACGAATTCTTTACCCGATTCAAGCTGTTTTTGTCAGTTTTTTACGTGGGACTCCTTTGTTGGTTCAGTTGATGTTGACCTATTATGGGATTCCTCTTATTTTAAAAGCGATCAATCAGTCCTATGGAACAGCTTTTAATATTAATGCCATTCCAGCTGAGTTATTTGCAATTGTGGCTCTTGCCTTTAATGAGGCGGCTTATGCGAGTGAGACCATCCGAGCAGCCATTTTATCAGTGGATCCTGGTGAAATTGAGGCAGCACGTAGTCTTGGGATGACCAACCGTCAAGTTTATCGCCGGATTATTATTCCCAATGCAGCAGTCGTTGCAACTCCTACTTTAATCAACTCTCTCATTGGCTTGACCAAGGGGACCTCGCTCGCCTTTAGTGCCAGTGTGGTTGAAATTTTTGCTCAAGCACGGATTATTGGGGGGAGCGATTTGAAGTACTTTGAACGCTTTATCACGGTATCGATTGTTTACTGGATTGTGAACATTCTCATTGAAATACTAGGCCGTCACATTGAACGTCGACTGGATATTGAGACTCCCGTAGCAATTGATTTACCAGATCAGGAGGTCCGGATCTAATGATTTATATTTCAGAATTATCAAAGACATTTTCAGGTCAAAAGGTTTTAAATAATCTAAGTTTGGAAATTCAAAAAGGGGAAGTCGTGGCCTTAATCGGGTCTTCGGGAGCTGGTAAATCAACCTTCTTACGCAGTTTAAACTATTTGGAAGCTCCAGACAGTGGTAGAATTAAGATTGATGATTTCGAAGTTGATTTTGAGCACATTACCCAAGATCAAATCTTAACCTTAAGAAGAAAATTGGCCATGGTGTTCCAACAGTTTAATTTATTTGGTAGAAAAACAGCCCTTGAAAATGTGAAAGAAGGGCTCATTGTTGTGAAGGGCTTATCCGATCAAGAAGCAACGAAAATTGCTCGAGAAGAACTGGCAAAAGTCGGCTTATCGGATCGTGAAAATCACTATCCTCGTCACCTCTCAGGTGGA
The DNA here is from genome assembly GCA_916048115.1 of uncultured Streptococcus sp. GTDB lineage: Bacteria > Bacillota > Bacilli > Lactobacillales > Streptococcaceae > Streptococcus. The sequence continues at coordinate 7,928 of CAJZGQ010000005.1, forward strand.
CAAAAACAACGGGTTGCTTTGGCTCGTGCCTTGGCCATGAAACCAGAGGTTCTTTTGCTGGATGAACCGACTTCAGCCTTGGATCCAGAATTGGTTGGAGAAGTTGAAAAATCCATTGCCAATGCGGCAAAATCGGGACAAACCATGGTACTGGTCAGCCATGATATGTCTTTTGTAGCGCAAGTAGCAGATAAGGTCCTATTTTTGGATAAAGGACGGATTATTGAATCTGGAACACCAGAGGAAATCATGCAACATCCAAAAGAAGAACGGACAAAAGAATTCTTTGCTAGTTACAAACGGACCTATGTTTGATATAATAGAGAAGAGGTAAGACTCAGCTGGCGATGCTAGCTGGGTTTGTTTTCTGAAAATGTAAAAATATTTGGAGTCGTGATGTTAAATAAATTATTGTCCTTATATTTACAAAGTTTAGTGACGACAACGATTTTAGTTGGGATCGCTTCTTGTATTTGGATTGGCTACCGTGCCCTTAAGAAGAAAGATAAAACAGCCAAGCAACGTCAAGCCCATTTGTATGATATCCTCTTAATTGATATCATGACGATTCCTATTTTAACCTTTGCGGTCATAGGGATTTTGTTTATCTTTCAAGCACGATAATTGCAAAAAGGCCGTGATAGAATTATAATGGTTACAACGAAACAGAAAGAGGTTGAGTATGTTTGATACAGTGATTATTGGAGCAGGTCCTGCAGGGATGACTGCTGCCCTTTATGCAGCACGAAGCAATTTAAAAGTCGCATTAATTGAGAGAGGGATTCCAGGCGGTCAAATGAACAATACGTCTGACATTGAAAACTATCCTGGCTATGCCAATATTAGTGGCCCAGACTTGGCTGAAAAAATGTTCGAGCCTTTGGAAAATCTTGGTGTGGAACATTTGTTTGGTCAGGTAGAGCGCATCGAAGACCACGGAGCAACCAAAAAGATTGTCACAGATGATGGGGAATTTGAAGCTAAAACCGTTGTGATTGCCACAGGGTCTAACCACCGTTCATTGAATGTCCCTGGTGAAGAAGAGCTGAATAGTAGAGGGGTTTCCTACTGTGCTGTTTGTGATGGAGCTTTCTTTAGAGACGAGGATCTCTTGGTCGTTGGTGGAGGTGATTCTGCGGTAGAAGAAGCTGTCTTTTTGACTCAGTTTGCAAAAACAGTGACCATTGCCCATCGTCGTGATCAATTGCGTGCTCAAAAAGTTCTTCAAGACCGTGCCTTTGCCAATGATAAAATTCATTTTGCTTGGAATACGGTTGTTGAAGAAATTAAGGGTGAACAAAAAGTAACGTCTGTCCTTTTAAAAGATGTGAAGACAGGAGAGGTTAGAGAGCAAGCCTTCGGTGGTGTCTTTATCTATGTCGGTTTAGATCCTGTCAGTGATTTTGCGACAGAACTTGGTATTTTAGATGAAAATGGCTGGGTGGTCACGGATGATCATATGAGAACCACAGTCCCAGGTATTTTTGCGGTTGGCGATGTTCGTCAAAAAGATTTGCGTCAAGTGACGACAGCAGTCGGAGACGGTGCGATTGCTGGCCAAGAAGTTTATAAATATATCACAGAAAACTTTTAATCCAAAAAATCTGAGCTTCCTGTCTCAGATTTTTTTCATGCTTTCCTTTCAGTATTCAATAGAGCTGAAATGTGCTATAATGGTACTAATTTTATGGTAGGAATTCATAGAACAAATCTAAAAAAAAGAGGTATTCATATGTATCCAGATGACAGTTTAACCTTGCATACTGATTTATACCAAATCAACATGATGCAGGTCTATTTTGATCAAGGTATCCACAATAAACATGCTGTATTTGAAGTGTATTTTCGTCAACAGCCTTTTAAAAACGGCTATGCTGTATTTGCTGGCTTAGAGCGAATTGTGAAATATTTGGAAAACTTGAGTTTTTCTGAGAGCGATATTGCCTATTTAGAGTCACTTGGTTATCATGGAGCCTTCTTGGAATATCTCCGTGATCTTAAGTTGGAACTGACAGTACGCTCGGCTCAAGAAGGTGACTTAGTTTTTGCCAATGAACCAATTGTCCAGGTCGAAGGCCCTCTGGCTCAGTGTCAATTGGTGGAAACAGCCCTTTTGAATATCGTCAACTTTCAAACCTTGATAGCCACAAAAGCTGCTCGTATTCGTTCAGTCATTGAAGATGAGCCTTTGATGGAATTTGGAACCCGTCGTGCGCAAGAAATGGATGCTGCTATTTGGGGAACTCGTGCAGCAGTCATCGGAGGTGCTAATGGGACTAGTAATGTTCGAGCAGGAAAACTCTTTGGAATCCCAGTTTTAGGAACCCATGCCCATTCTCTTGTGCAAGTATATGGGAATGACTATCAAGCCTTTAAAGCTTATGCGGAAACCCATAAAGATTGTGTCTTCCTCGTCGATACCTATGATACGCTTCGTATTGGGGTACCAGCAGCTATTCAGGTAGCGCGTGAAATGGGAGAGAAGATCAATTTCTTAGGCGTTCGGATTGATTCAGGAGATATTGCCTATATTTCTAAAAAAGTTCGCCAGCAATTAGATGAGGCTGGGTTTACAAATGCTAAAATCTACGCTTCTAACGACTTGGATGAAAATACCATCCTCAACTTAAAAATGCAAAAAGCAAAAATTGATGTATGGGGTGTGGGAACCAAGCTCATTACAGCTTACGATCAACCAGCACTTGGGGCGGTATACAAAATTGTTTCTGTTGAAAACGAAGCAGGAGAGATGATCAATACCATCAAGCTTTCTAATAATGCAGAGAAAGTTTCTACTCCAGGTAAAAAGCAAGTCTGGCGGATTACGAGTCGTGAAAAAGGTAAGTCAGAAGGGGACTACATCACTTATGATGGAGTAGATGTTTCACAACTGACAGAACTTAAAATGTTCCATCCTACTTATACCTATATCAATAAAACGGTCCGAAACTTTGAGGCGATTCCTCTTTTAGTGGATATTTTTAAAGAGGGGCAATTGGTTTATCAACTACCACCATTATCAGAAATTCAAGAATATGCTCGTAAAAATTACGATCAATTGTGGGATGAATACAAGCGTGTCCTCAATCCACAGCATTACCCAGTTGACTTGGCAAAAGATATTTGGCAGGATAAGATGGATCTAATCGAGGAAATGCGTAACAAGGCCAATGGAGAAGGAGAAGCAAAATGAGTTTGCAAGAAGAGATTATCCAACAATTGGGTGTCAAGCCTAGCATTGATCCTCAGGAAGAGATTCGCCGCTCGGTTGATTTCTTAAAAAGATATCTAAAAAAACATCCCTTCTTGAAAACATTTGTATTAGGGATCTCAGGAGGACAAGATTCAACTCTTGCTGGACGATTAGCTCAATTGGCCATGGAAGAAATGCGCGCAGAAACAGGAGATGCCTCCTATCAATTTATTGCCGTTCGTCTTCCTTATGGGGTACAGGCAGATGAAGCAGATGCACAAAAAGCATTGGCCTTTATCCAGCCTGATGTTAGCCTGGTTGTGAATATCAAGGAGTCTGCTGACGAAATGGTACGAGCAGTAGAAGCGACTGGAACAGAGGTTTCTGATTTTAACAAAGGCAATATTAAGGCTCGCAGTCGCATGATTGCTCAGTATGCTTTAGCAGGTGCGCGGAGTGGAGCCGTTATTGGGACGGACCATGCAGCGGAAAACATTACAGGTTTCTTCACAAAGTTTGGAGATGGTGGTGCAGATATTTTGCCCCTTTTCCGTTTGAATAAACGCCAAGGAAAACAATTGCTTAAGGCCTTAGGAGCCGATCCTGTTCTTTATGAGAAAATCCCAACAGCAGATTTGGAAGAAGAAAAACCAGGAATAGCAGATGAAGTAGCGCTGGGTGTCACCTATAATGAAATCGATGATTACCTAGAAGGCAAACAAGTGAACCCAGAAGCTCAAGCCACTATTGAAAAATGGTGGTACAAAGGCCAACACAAACGCCACTTGCCAATCACAGTATTTGATCATTTTTGGGAGTAAAAAGGTCCAGTGGACCTTTTTAGCCCGAGTCTTAAAATAGGAGAACGAGGTAGAAATCGGTAACTCGTAGAGTTCGATTTCGTAGTCTTCTCACCATACAATATTGTGAAAAGCATCAAAAAGAAGGGCGGTTTCATCCGTCCTTTTCTTTTATATTAAAGTAACCAACTTGCAAAGTTCAAGTTGCATGAAAAAATGAAGGGAGACAACATATGAATCATCTTGGTAGTCTTGTCATGAAGACAGAACAGTTATACTTGAGGCCTTTCGTTTTGGAGGATGCACCAGCGATGTTTGAAAATTGGGCTTCTGATCCTGAAACCCTGAACTATGTCACCTGGGATGCCCATGCATCTTCTGAGAGAACCAGAGAATCGATCAAAAGATGGATCGAACAGTATCGTAAACCAGATACTTATAAATGGGCGATCTGTTTGAAAACATCACCGGATCAGGTAATTGGAGATATTAGTGTGGTTTCTCAAGACCAGGAAAGTCAATCATGCGAGCTAGGTTATATCCTTGGCAAGAAATTCTGGGGGCAGGGATTCATGACAGAAGCCGTCATAGCTGTTTTGGCTTTCTTATTGAACGAAGTCGGATTTAAAGAAATCAAAGCCACTTATGTCAGTTTAAATCCTGCCTCAGGGAAAGTCATGGAAAAGGCAGGAATGCAGTATGTAGAAACCATCCCTCATGCCATTCAACGCAAAGGATATTGATGGGATAAAATCATCTATTCTATACAGAATCCCTCTCTATAGGGTGATTTTTACTTGAAGATTCTGCTCAAAGGATTATAATAGTAAATAACGAAAAAAGGAGATTGCTATGTCAGAATTAACGAAAGAATTTACAGACCAGCTCTATGCTAATTATGAAGCAAATGTGAAATATGCTGCTCTTGAAAATGCTGTTACCCACAATGGGATCCATGCATCGCTTGAAACGCGCAAGAGTGCAGTAGAAAATACACCAGTTTTTTCACTTGATTTGACCAAGGATAAGGTGACAAACCAAAAAGCATCTGGGCGTTGTTGGATGTTTGCGGCTTTAAATACCTTCCGTCACAAGATGATTTCAAGCTTCCAATTGGAGGATTTTGAATTGTCTCAAGCACATACTTTCTTTTGGGATAAGTATGAAAAATCAAACTGGTTTTTGGAGCAAGTGATTGCTACAGCAGACCAAGAATTGACCAGCCGTAAGGTGGCTTTTCTCCTACAAACCCCACAACAAGATGGCGGTCAATGGGATATGGTGGTATCCCTCTTTGAGAAATACGGGGTGGTTCCAAAATCAGTTTATCCAGAATCGATTTCTTCAAGCAATAGTCGGGAATTGAACACCTACCTCAATAAACTCTTGCGTCAAGATGCGCAAATCTTGCGTGATTTGATTCACTCAGGCGCAGATAGTGAGGCAGTTGCGAGCAAGAAACAAGCGCTGTTGCAAGAAATTTTTAACTTCTTGGCTATGTCTTTAGGATTGCCTCCACGTGAATTTGACTTTTCATACCGTGATAAGGACAACCAATTCCATAGTGAAAGTGGCTTAACTCCACAAAGCTTCTACAAAAAATATGTAGACCTTCAATTAGACGATTACGTCTCTATTATCAATGCCCCAACTACAGACAAGCCATATGGAAAATCTTACACCGTAGATATGCTGGGCAATGTTGTTGGTAGCCGTCCAGTCCGCTACCTAAATGTTCCAATGGATCGATTGAAAGAATTAGCCATTGCTCAAATGAAAGCAGGAGAAACTGTCTGGTTTGGTTCAGATGTAGGCCAAGTCAGCAACCGTAAAGCCGGAATCCTGGCAACAGATGTCTACGATTTTGAAGCAGGTATGGACATTCATTTGACACAAGACAAGGCGGGTCGCTTGGACTATGCAGAAAGTCTCATGACACACGCTATGGTCTTGACAGGGGTTGATTTAGACGAAGCAGGTCAGTCGCGTAAATGGAAGGTTGAAAATTCATGGGGGGACAAGGTCGGTACAGATGGTTACTTTGTGGCTTCTGATGCTTGGATGGATGAATATACCTACCAAATTGTGGTTCGTAAAGAATTCCTAACACCAGACGAATTAGCAGCCTATGAAGCAGAACCAATTGTCCTAGCACCGTGGGATCCAATGGGAGCTTTAGCAAAATAATCAATCCAAAAGAGCCCTTGGGCTCTTTTTTGTCCTCTAAAAAACAAAAAAGTTCACAGGAAGGATGGTCCTTGCTGTGAACTAGAATATATTATTCGTTATGATTGTTAGAGTCTTGTGAAGAAGTCTCAGTTGGCTTAGATGGATTTTCTTCGCTAGAAGAGCTTGAAGAAGATTCTTCAGTAGAGGATTCTTCAGTTGAATAACTTGGTTCATAGTAGTAGTTATTGTAATTATTCTTACCATTGTTTAAATAGAGGTAAGAACCATTTCGATAAAGACCACTAGGTTGCGTCCAGTCCGTATGACCGGAATTATTATTATTTGCAAGATAGAGCATCATTTGACGATAAACATCAGTTGCAACCTGCCTTCCATTATCCAATACTGGTGTTAATCGATTTGAATAACCAGTCCAGACGGCCATAGAATACTCCGGAGTATAGCCGACAAATGATTCATCTGGCATTACAATACTTGAATAACTTGAGTTCTTTGTTAATTTGTTTAATTCATTGTCAGAGTAATTTGAAGTACCGGTCTTCCCAGCTTGGTAAACTCCTGAAATAGCCGCATTTGTACCAATACCAGACATGAGGACTGTCTTCATCATATCAGTCATCATGTAGGCCGTCGTCGCTTTCATAGCGCGGGTTCCTTCAGAATCAAACTCTTTAGTCGTTCCATCACTAAAGACGACTCGGTTAACGTAGCTTGGTTTATAATAGGTACCACCATTTGCAAAAGCCGCATAGGCAGCAGCCATTTTTTCACTGCTGGCTCCGTATTTGTTGCTCGAATCACTAGTGTTACTTGAGATGGCATTCGCGTAAACCATTTCGGGATAGTCGATTCCTAACCCATTTAGGAATTTCTTAGCTTTTTTAAGGCCAACTTTTTCAAGTGCTTTGACCGCAGGAACGTTCCGAGATTGTTGGATCGCATAGGTCATGGTAATGCTACCATAGTAAGAACGGTCCCAGTTGTAAAACGGTGTTGATGAATGAGGGAAATTGTATGGCTCATCTGTGATCGTAGCGGCAGTAGAAGTGTATTCCTCATGCTCGAGAGCAGGTGCATAGTCTGAAATCGGCTTCATAGTTGATCCCCAATCGCGATTAGTTTCAACCGCTTGGTTGGTACCAAAGGAAACATTGCTAGATTGGTGACGAGAACCGAGTTGGGCAACAACTTTACCAGTATTGACATCGATAACTGTTGAAGCTACTTGTAATTCATCATCCGGGTAGTTGACATATTCATCTGTGTTGTAGATATCCCACAATTTCTTTTGCGCTTCGGTGTCAACATTTGTATAAACATCCATTCCAGTTGTGAGCAAATTGTAACCTGTTTCTTCTTCAACTTGCTCGATCACTTCTTTCAGGTAATTATCCATATAGGCTGGGTAACTGCTTGAAGAACTAAGACTTTGCAGACCATCTGTAACAGGTGTATTGACTGCCGCTTCGTATTGTTTGTTAGAAATGGTCTTCATCTCAAGCATTTCTTTTAATACTAAGTTTCGGCGTTGTTGTGCTGCTTCAGGGTGGGAGTATGGATCGTATTGATTTGGTGCTTGGGGCATCCCCGCAAGGAGTGCCAATTGAGGGAGCGAAAGATCTTTTAGATCTTTCCCGTAGTAACTTTTTGCAGCGGTCTGCATTCCGTAGTTCCCATTCGCCATAAATACTTTATTGACGTAATAGGTCAAGATTTCTTGTTTGGTTGCTTTCTTTTCCAGTTGAGTTGCCAACCAAGCTTCTTGGATCTTACGAGAGAGGGTACGGTCAGAGGCCGAGGTGGAGAAATAAGTTAATTTAATCAATTGTTGCGTCAAGGTTGACCCACCTTGACTTCCTCCTCGCAAGTTGTGAAGGAAGGAACCGCCGATCCGAATAATATCGACCCCACGGTGATTGAAGAAACGGTGGTCTTCAATCGCTACGATAGCATTGACCAAATCAGTAGGGATTTCATTGGCTGAGACATTGATTCGTTTCTCAGCCCCCAAATCTGCGATCAAGTTATTTTGGTTGTCATAGATCTTACTAGATGTTGTTGCAACCAAATCTTTTTCAGATAAGGTTGGTGCTTTCATGGCATAATAACCAAATATCAGTCCGCCAAGGACAAATAAAAGTAAGAAAAATGAAATGGCTGCAATAGCAAGATATTTTAACCATTGAATGACTGTTTGTTTATTCATTTAAATACCGCCTAGAAGTTTCTGTTCGATAATATCAAGATAAGGAACGCTCGGAAGTCGATTCTTATCTAGAAGAAAGCCGTGCTCCTGAATATAGGAGAGGGGCATGGATTTACTACCATGATCGATGTTGTAATAGTGAATTAATGCAGGAGCAGGAAGTAAGTAGGTTTCACTCAACTTTGCAAAATGCAAGAGAACGAAACAGATACCGCCTTGCTGGACAACCGCCTCCATATGATCGATCTGATGTTGATGAAAATTTTTCATCGGCATGGATTGCTTTTGCTGTGTTTCCTTAGCTTCAAAATCGATATAGCGTCCCTTGTATACTCCAGAATAGTCCGTCGTTGAGGCTTGCCTGAAATAGGCTTCCACAATCTTTGCACGACTGCGACGTGGATAATCCACTTTCACGATTTGAATGGGGGTTGGTTTTTTATGGATGACAGCCAGACCTCGAGAAAGATAGTATTGATTACTTTCATTGATCATTTTTTCAAATGTCATCCCACGATTCGCAAAGTCGACTGGATGTTTCCTTTGTGTAGAGACCAAGGTTTTTTTGGCTACTTTATGTGGATAGTTGACCATAGTTCTCCTTATTGGTACAATTACATCACTCTATTATATCATAAATTAAAATAATGAGGAAAAAATGAATACCATACTTGTTGCAGGCTATAAAAACTTTGATATCGGAGTCTTTTCCAATAAAGATCCTCGGTTAACCATTATTAAAAAAGCTATTGAAAGAGATCTTCGGCGTTTCTTTGAAGAAGGGGTGCAATGGCTAGTCTTTTCTGGAAATTTAGGATTTGAGGCTTGGGTATTAGAGGTTGCCTTAGAATTAAAAAAAGACTATGATTTTCAAATGGCAACGATCTTTTTATTTGGAACTACTGGTGAGAATTGGAATGAAAGTAATCAGGAACTGTTAGCACGTTTCAAACAGGTGGAATTTGTAAAATATGCTTACCCTCATTATACGAATCCTGGACAATTTAAAGAATACAATCAGTTTTTGATAGATAACGCGGATGGAGCTTATGTTTTTTATGATCCAGAAAATGAAACCAATTTAAAATATCTTTACAAAATGATGGTAGAAAAAGAACCATTTTATGTCAAACAATTAAGTTTTGATGACTTAAATGAACTTGCTGAAAATTTTTACGAAAACTAAGTGTTATACCTTGATTTTTCTCACCATTTTTTTATATAATTGAATTGATAAACTAGATTGGAGAGAGTGATGGCAAGTATTATTTTTACTGCGAAAGATATTTTTGATCAAGATTTTAAAAGAGAAGTCCGCGGATACAGTAAAGATGAAGTAAATGAATTTTTGGATGATGTCATAAAAGACTATGAAACCTATGCTGCTTTGGTGAAGGAATTACGTGAAGAAAACGCCCGCCTTCGTGAAGAGCTTGCCCAAAAAGCACAGGAAACACCACAAACATCTCCGATTGCTAGTACTGCTACGCAAGAATTTCCGCAAGTGACAACAGCGACGAATTTTGATATTCTCAAGCGTCTCAATCGTTTGGAAAAAGAAGTTTTTGGGAAACAGATCGTAGATCGCGATTATTAATCCCATAGATCGTGCAATTTTTGGATAATCGCGTGAGAGAATCCTCTCATGAGGAAAGTCCATGCTAGCACAGGCTGTGATGCCTGTAGTGTTTGTGCTAGGTGAATCCATAAGCCTAGGGACTTGGTATTCAAGTTACGGCGAGTGAAGGAGCTAAGTCTAAGGATAAGCTCTAGTAACTCTGAAAGTGCCACAGTGACGTAGTTTTTAGGGAAACCTAAAAAGTGGAACGCGGTAAACCCCTCAAGCTAGCAACCCAAACTTTGGTCGGGGCATGGAATGCGTGGAAACGAACATAGCATTCTGACTGGAAACAGTAGACAGATGATTATCGAAGGAAATGGTACCTAGTCATTTCTGGAACAAAACATGGCTTATAGAAAATTGCATATAGGTTGATGAGGTGGAGAGAGATCTCAACCTCCTTTTTTAAAGTGATAGGAATAAGATGAAAAAACAATTTGAATTGATTGCAACGGCCGCTGCTGGCTTAGAGGCTGTTGTTGGTCGAGAACTACGCGATCTCGGCTACGATTGCCAGGTTGAAAATGGACGGGTTCGATTTCAAGGAGACCGTCGAGCAATCATAGAGACCAATCTCTGGTTGCGAGCGGCTGATCGAGTAAAAATTGTGGTTGGGACTTTTCCAGCCAAAACCTTCGAAGAACTCTTTCAAGGTGTCTTTGCTTTGGATTGGGAAAATTATTTGCCTTTAGGAGCACGTTTTCCTATTTCTAAGGCTAAATGTGTCAAATCAAAACTGCATAATGAACCGAGCGTTCAGGCCATTTCGAAAAAAGCAGTGGTTAAAAAGTTACAAAAACACTATGCCCGGCCAGAAGGGGTTCCCTTGATGGAAAATGGGGCAGAGTTCAAGATCGAAGTATCGATCCTTAAAGACCAAGCCACCGTCTTGATTGACACGACTGGTAGTAGCCTCTTCAAACGTGGCTATCGGACCGAAAAAGGGGGAGCCCCTGTTAAGGAAAATATGGCAGCAGCAATTCTTCTGTTGTCAAACTGGTATCCAGATAAGCCCTTGATTGACCCGACATGTGGTTCTGGAACGTTTTGTATTGAGGCGGCGATGATTGCGAGAAATATGGCACCTGGTTTACGTCGGACCTTTTCTTTTGAAGAATGGAACTGGATGGATGATCGCTTGATTCATGAAGTCCGTCAAGAAGCAAGCAGAAAAATCAATCGCGAGATCGAATTGGATATTATGGGAACTGATATCGATGCACGGATGGTTGAGATTGCTAAAGAAAATGCCCAGAAAGCGGGTGTTAGCAGTGACATTACTTTTAAACAAATGCGAGTCCAAGATCTTCACTCAGATAAGATCAACGGGGTGATTATCTCCAACCCTCCATATGGAGAACGCTTATCCGATGATGAAGGTGTGACGAAATTGTATACTGAAATGGGGCACGTATTTGCACCTCTCAAAACCTGGAGTAAATTTATCTTAACCAGTGATGAAGGTTTTGAATCTAAATTCGGTAGTAAAGCAGATAAAAAACGAAAACTTTATAACGGAACCCTAAAAGTTGATCTTTACCAATATTTTGGGGAACGAGTAAAACGGTAGATAAAGGCATAGAAAGGATTTTTATGACAGAGAAGGATAATAAGCCATTAGAGCAAGAAACAGAATCAATTTTAGATTTTGAAGATGCTAAAGAGATGACGATTGGGCAGGCCAATCGAAAGGCAGAAGAAATCGAAGCAGGTGTAACTGAAGGTGATAATGTCTTAGACAAATACATCAAACAACACCGAGCAGAAATTGAAGCTGAAAAATACGATACAAAAATTTTGGCCAAAGAAGAATTGGCTAAAGCTGAAGAATTGGCAGCTTCAGAAACAGTTGCTGAAGTAGCTGAAGCAGTGGAGGCACCGGAAGTAACGGAAACGGTCTTGGAACAAAGACCTGAAATGGATGCTATCTCAACAGAATTACCTGCTAAGATTAAATTTGGACCCACACCAACTGAACCAGTTGTAGAAGCAGAGGACCTTCCTGAGGAAACACCAAGCAATGCTGGTAAACGAATCAAAGCGGTTCTATACTCTGCATTAGGTCTTGCGATTGTCGGTTCGGCCATTTTTGTGACCTATAACTGGATGCACAGTCGTGGAAAATCTGGTGGTACAACAGTTGTATCTTCTTCATCTAGCAAGTCATCTTCTACTTCTAAATCAAGTAGCAGTGAAACACAAGCTCAAAAATTGGAAGAGTTTACCAAAGCTTACGATGCCTTTTTTGTAGACGAATCGAAAAGTGGGCTAAAAAATGATAAATTCGGAGACTTGGAAAATCTGAAGAAACTGCTGGACAAATTAGAAGGAAGCAGTGATTATAATGCGGCTAAAACAAAATATGAAGATCTTGTGAAGCAAGTTTCTGCCATTCAAAAAGTGAATTCTCAATTCAGTTCTCCTGTGATCAAAGATGGAGTTCTTGATGCAACTGCCAAAGCAAAAAGTGATGCGACCTTTGCAGAAACAAAGACAGGCAATGAAAAATTAGATAGCTTATTGAATGAGGCGGTTGCGCAAGGACGTTCACAACAAGTTGCGACACCGGCACCAGTGACTGGAACAGGAGGTACAGATACTTCTAATGCAACTCCAGCCCCAGCTCAAGCAGCAACGCCTACGGCCCCAGCTGTCAATGCTGCTACAGGTAGTGCAGGAACGGCAAACCCAGGCTATTCAGGGTACGGTCTTCCAAGCGATGGTGTCCCACTTCAGCGGAACTTGAGTCGTGTGCCATATAACCAAGCAGCTATCAATGATGTCAATAACCCGGCTTGGGTATTTGGTGATGGGATCCTTGAAAAAGTATTGAACATTGCTCGTAAACGTGGACATATCACTGGCAATCAATACATTTTAGAGCGCGTCAATATCATTAATGGTAATGGCTATTACAACCTCTTCAAACCAGATGGAACCTATCTCTTTAGTATCAATGCCAAGACTGGTTATTTCGTAGGAAACGGGAAAGGTCATTCAGATGCTCTGGATTATTAATACCTGAGCAGACATCCCCTTTCTGGGAAAAATGACAATAAAAAAGAGAGTGGGACAGAAATCGGTAATTCGTTAGAATTCGATTTCGTCGT
>CAJZGQ010000006.1 GCA_916048115.1 uncultured Streptococcus sp.
ACGACGAAATCGAATTCTAACGAATTACCGATTTCTGTCCCACTCTCTTTTTGCTTTATTCACTTTCTTTTCAGTGTCTGATTTCTGGTTTGACAAAGAGTCGCTCGTCACCCAGATTAATAAGGGATACTGGTGCTTCATAAAATTGGCTTAGGACATGGGGAGTTAGGATCTTTTCCTTTGGCCCTTGCTCGACCACTTGGCCATGTTTGAGTAAGAGGACATGGGTCATGTCTTTTGTAATTTCCTCGGCATGGTGGGTGACGTAGATCATGGTAGGCGCGTGATCCAGTTGTTTGATATGATGGATCTGACGGAGGAGTTTTTCTCTGGCAAAGAGATCCAATCCACTAGAAGCTTCGTCAAAAATGATCAGATCTGGCTGGTCCATGAGGCTTCGTGCAATGAGGACAGTCTGCTTTTCTCCCTGGGAGAGCTCCCGGTATTTGCGACCGATCAAAGCGCTAGCACCAATTGAAGTTAGCATATCCCGTGCCCAGTTTAGTTCTTCCTCCCCGTATGCAACATATAAAATACTACTCTTGTATTGACCAGTTAGGACAATTTGTTCTGTCAAAAGATGCTCTGGCAGTCTTTCTGAAATAAAGGAGCTAACGATCCCAATACGCTTTCGTAACTCAGGAATCCCCCCTTCTCCAAAGCGTGTTCCAAGGACCGTTACCTGTCCCGAACTAGCCCAGTATTCAGACATCAACAGTTTAAGGAGGGTCGATTTTCCTGCTCCATTTAAGCCTAAAATCGCCCAGCATTCATTTTCTTTTACTTGCCAGTTAATCTCTTTTAAAAGGGCTTTTCCATTGCGGATCAAATTGACGTCTTGTAGTTCAATCAAATTCTTCATAACTTCATCCTTTTGATTAAAATCTCCTTTATTCTATCATAAAATATGGTAGAATAGAAAACAGGAGGTAAGGAATGTTTCGAAATAGTAAATTGTTATTCTGGACATGTGAGATCTTATTATTGACGGTGATTTTCTATATTTGGAAATCGATGGGCACCTTGATTTCTCCATTTGTATCTGTTCTGAATACCATCCTCTTACCATTTTTAATTGCAGGTTTTTTATATTACATTACCAATCCGATTGTTGAATTGTTGGAAAAACACTTAAAAATCAAGCGTGTGTTTGGGATTTTGATCACCTTAGTCCTCTTGTTTGGGATCATTGGCTTAGGGATTGTTTATCTGCTCCCTATCTTGATCAATCAGTTAACCAGCTTGATCAACTCGACCCAAGGCCTGTATTGGGAAGTTCAAAGTTTGGTTCGAAAACTCTCGACCAATCCTTTGTTCCAAAATGTGAATATCCAGTCGACGATTCAGCAGTTGAATCTCTCTTATATGGATATCCTACAAAATCTCTTGAATAGTGTGACCAACAGTTTAGGAAGTGTGGTTAACACCATTGTCAATACGGTCTTTATCTTGATCATGACCCCTGTCTTCTTGGTTTATTTCTTGGTCGATGGGAAGAAGTTATTACCGATGTTGGAGCGGACCATTTTACGCAATGACAAACTCCACATTTCAAGCCTCTTGATTAGTTTGAATGAAACGGTCTCTCGCTATATTAGTGGGATTTCGATCGATGCCTTGATCATTGGAACCCTAGCCTACATTGGCTATAGTTTTATTGGATTGAAGTACGCTTTGGTCTTTGCCATTTTTTCTGGATTAGCCAACCTCATTCCATATGTAGGACCAACCATCGGGTTGATTCCGATGATCATCACCTATGCCTTCACAGATATGGATATGATGATCAAAGCAGTCATTTACATGTTGATTATCCAGCAGATCGATGGGAATATTCTTTATCCGCGTATCGTTGGAGGCGTGATGAAGGTTCACCCGATTACCATTATGGTTCTCTTATTGCTCTCAAGTAATATTTACGGCATTATCGGGATGGTCGTTGCGATTCCAGTCTATTCGATTGGAAAAGAAATTGTAAAATTCTTGGTGAATCTTTATGATAACCACCGTGCTGCGAAGGAACAGAAGAAAAAAGAAGAATTTGGTATCATTAATAAATCATAGACTCTAGCGCCTATATGGGCCTTAGAGTCTTTTTTGTACATTTTTTTGAAAAATGCTGGAAAAAAGTCAACAAGTGCTATGAAATGTGTTAAAATATAAGTGATTTTGAAAGAAAATATGAAAAGGTAGGAAAAGATGAGACTGCTCTTATCGAAAAAACAGAGACGCCAATTGCAATTGTTGGAAATCCTGATTAAGGAAAAAAGATGGTTCCACTTGAAAGAGTTGGCCAAGCGTTTGGATTGTACAGAACGTTCGTTAAAAGAAGATTTGTCTAATCTTCGTAGTACATTTGATGACTTTTTAATTGAATCCTCTACCAATGGGATCAAGATCAGTTATGAGGATTCGGTTGGGCTTGAGGTGATTTACCATCACTTTTTTAAAGAATCACAAGCCTTTGCTTTGATTGAATATCTCTTTTTCCACAAGGATGTTTCCAATGAATATATTTGCAGAAAGTTTGATTTGAGTTACCAATCTTTCTACCGCTTGATTCGGACGATTAATCAGAAGCTTCAAACCAAATACAATGTAAAGATTGATTTGAAACCCTTGAATCTTGTCGGGGATGAGATTGACGTTCGTTTCTTTTATGCCCAATATTTTGCGGAACGTTATTACTACATGGAGTGGCCTTTCCCAGAATTTAAGGAAGAGGCGGTGACCGATTTGATCACCTTCTTCTTCAAGCTCTATGGCTATCCATTGACCTTCTCTGTACTCAGGTCTTATAAAGTTCTCTTGACAGTCTACTTGTCACGGATTAAGCAAGGTTACTTCATCGACATGCCAACGAACTATGATGTGTATAAGGACCAGTATCAAGGGGTGACCAATGTCGAGGAGATGTTGCGCTACTTTAGCTTGCAGTTGGGTGTCGAGTTGAATGAAAAAGTGCTGGAACAGTTCTTTATTATCTTTATTCAAGAGAATTTCTATTTCAGTCCAGAAAGCTTGATCGAAGCTGCAGAAACGGATCCTTATGCCAAAGAATCGACTAGACTCATCAAAGATATGTTCAAGGATCTATGCTATACCTATGATTTAGACATTGAAAATCTTGATGAGATGTTGATGCATGTCCATAACACGTCTCATCTCGATCGGAAGGAATTATTCTCTGAGTTTCTCTTGTTTGATACCAAGACCAATACCAACGAAGATTTCATGAGCATCTTCCCAGCCTTCTATGATGATTTGAAGGAGCATATCATCACTTATATGAAGACCATGAAGCATGATCTGAATGATGAGATCATCAAGCACATGATCTATACGGTCTATACTCACTGGGAACGTCTCTTACCGCAGTTATTGCGCCGTCGGAAGTCCATTAAGGTCTTGATTATCAGTCGTTTTGACGATCACCATGCCAAATCCATGATCGATTTCCTTGATTTCTACTGTACGGATAACTTTGAATTTACGCAGATGATCAAGTACAATCTGACAGTAGATGATATTGAAGCTTCGGATGCAGATGTGGTGGTGGCCAACTTTATGATGCCTGAATTAAAGAAAAAACCATTTATTTGTACAAGTAGTCTCTCATCGCTTGAGCTGGTTGAAAAACTCAATGCCTTCTTTTATGATTTTACCAGTGCAGAACACTAAAATCAGGACTTGTTCCTGATTTTTTGATGGTGAAAAAAGAAAATGACATAGAAGAATGCAGGCTCTCATATTTTGTGGTATAATATACGATATTATATACTGGAGGAAAGTATCCATGGAAGACCCTGGCAGTCAGGAAATTTTACTGGAAGTTATTTTATTGATTGTTTTGACATTATTGAACGCCTTTTTCTCGGCAACCGAAATGTCAATGGTATCGTTGAATCGTTCTCGTGTAGTGCAAAAGGCTGAAGAAGGAGATAAAAAATACATTCGTCTTCTTAGCGTTTTGGAACAGCCCAACCATTTTTTATCCACTATTCAGGTGGGGATCACCTTGATTACCATCTTATCTGGGGCGAGTCTTGCAGATAGCCTTGGTCATGTTATTGCTGGATGGATGGGCAATACTAAAACGGCTGTTGCAGCTGGAAGCTTTTTATCTCTAGCGTTTTTGACTTATATTTCGATCGTATTTGGGGAACTCTATCCGAAACGAATCGCTATGAACCTGAAAGATGAGTTAGCTGTTCGAACGGCTCCGATTGTCATTTTATTAGGAAAAATTGTTAGCCCCTTTGTTTGGTTGCTTTCAGCGTCGACCAACCTTTTGAGCCGTATCACGCCAATGGAATTCGATGATCCGGATGAAAAGATGACGCGGGATGAAATCGAGTATATGCTGACCAATAGTGAAGCAACACTAGATGCGGACGAGATTGAGATGCTCCAAGGGATCTTTTCATTAGATGAAATGGTAGCGCGTGAAGTCATGGTGCCACGGACAGATGCCTTCATGGTTGATATCAATGATGATACCAAAGAAATCATTGAAAGTATCCTTAAGCAAAACTTTTCACGGATTCCTGTCTATGATGATGACAAGGACAATGTCATCGGTCTCATCCATACCAAACGTCTCTTGAACGAAGGATTTATCAATGGCTTTGATAATATTGTCTTAAGAAAGATTTTACAAGAACCTTTGTTTGTTCCAGAGACCATTTTTGTGGATGATCTTTTGAAGGAATTGCGCAATACCCAAAATCAAATGGCTATTCTGCTTGATGAATATGGTGGGATGTCTGGTTTGGTTACACTTGAAGACCTCTTGGAAGAAATCGTCGGTGAAATTGACGATGAGACTGACAAAGCAGAAATTGATGTCTTTGAAATTGCGGACAATACCTATGTTGTACAAGGAGCCATGTCACTAAATGACTTTAACGAATATTTTGATGTTGAGTTGCAAAGTGATGATGTGGATACCATTGCAGGGTATTATCTGACAGAGGTTGGGCGAATTCCAACCTTGAAAGAGCGACTCAGCTGTGAAGTCGATAGTCAAAAGAAACACCTCATTTTGACAAATGACAAAGTAAAAAATGGTCGTGTGACCAAGGTGAAAGTTGAAATTTCTGAAATCGTCGAGGAAGATGAAGAAACTAAATCAAAAGAAGATTAGAAAATAGAGGCCTGGACGTGTTCCAGCCTCTGTTTTTTTCTTGTCAGGATCAGTTGAATTTTCAAAAAATTTCAAAAATTTCTGAAATAGTCTTGACATCCAAAAAAAATTACGGTAAGATAATACCCATAAAAAAAGAAAGCAGAAAATAAACATGAAGCAACAAGCCATTTCAACTCAAAAATTTTACTTTAGCTACTTTAGATAGTGTTTGTAGACATGATCTCATGGATGCAAACAACCCAAGCAATTTGTTTGTATCTATGTGGCTAAGATTTTTGATGATGGTCCATAGAGCTAGTATCTAAATGGACCGAGGTTTTGTAACTTGTTGGAGAATTTCAAGCATCCGTTTAGAGAATCATCTAAGCGGATTTTTTGTTTATTTGCAGAAAAGGAGTCAAAAAATGAAAGTAGTGAAGAAATTACTAGCACCTGTCCTGGTTGTAGGACTTCTATTAACATCATTAGTGACCTTACACCACCTGAAGGATGCTAAAAAAGACAATGTCTTTCGAATTGGGATTTCCCAGTACATCACCCATAAGTCGCTCGACGCGACACGAAAAGGATTTATCGAAGAGTTGAAGAAAGAGGGCTATGTGGATGGGAAAAATATCCAGATTGATTTCCAAAATGCTCAAGGGGAGCAACGAAATCTGAAAAATATTTCTAAACAATTGGCAGAAGAAAGTGATCTAGTCTTTGCGATTGCAACCCCTTCTGCACAAAGTTTGGCTAATACGACGAAAACAACACCGGTTGTCTTCTCAGCTGTGACCGATCCATTGGCAGCGAAATTGGTGAAAAACTTGAAAGAGCCTGGTGGCAATATCACAGGAACAAGTGACCAGTCAGAAGATGCGATCTCTACACAGGTAGACATGATTAAGCAAGTCCTTCCAACGGCGAAAACAGTTGGGATCCTCTATACGCAAAGTGAGCCTAACTCAGTCGTCCAAAAAGACAATGCGAAGAAGATCCTTGAAGCTAAAGGCTATCAAGTGGTTGAAAAAACCATCCTCGATAGTAACAATGTGAAAGCTGCAGCAGACAGTATCATGTCAGAAGCAGATATCGTCTTTGTTCCGACGGACAATATTATCTCTTCTACAATGGACACTGTCAAACAGGTTTCTATCAGCCATAAGGTGCCCGTTTTTGGTGGATCTGCTGAGATGGTGGCCACTGGTGGTTTGTACAACTTTGGTACCGATTATGAGGAATTGGGGAGACAAGCTGCTCGGATGGCTATTCGCATCATGAAGGGCGAGAAACCTGGAAAAGTCGCAGTTGAAACACCTGAAAAATTAGAATTGCATACCAATAAAGAGATGGCGAAAGAACTAGGAATTGATATTAGCTCGTTGAAGGTAGAAAAATAGGAGGTTTGAGATGAATTTCGTTTTATCAAGTTTATCAGAAGGTTTATTGTGGTCGATCATGGCGATCGGTGTTTACTTAACATTTCGAATTTTAGATATTGCCGATATGACGGCAGAAGGAGCCTTTCCACTTGGGGCAGCAGTTGTAGCCTCACAAATTCAAGCGGGAAGAAACCCTTGGATTGCAACCTTGTTGGGCTTTTTTGCAGGGATGATTGCAGGCTTGGTCTCTGGGATTCTCCATACAAAAATGAAAATTCCAGCCCTCTTGACAGGGATTGTCACTTTGACGGGTCTCTACTCTATCAATATCAAAATCATGGGGGGAGTTCCCAATCTCTCTATTGGCGATGCCAGTACCATTTTCAAGAGTGTCATGAAATTTGGACTTTCTAATGAAGAAGCTGTCTTTTTGATTAGTATTTCCTGCTTGATCATCGTCTGTATCTTGTTGACCCTCCTAATGAAGACGCAACTTGGCTTGGTTTTGCGCTCGACAGGTGATAACATCCCAATGAGTGAGGCTAATGGGGTCAATGTAGATAACATGAAGATGTTGGGCTACATGATTTCAAATGGATTGATTGCTCTGTGTGGCGCTATGTTTGCTCAAAATGATGGTTTCTCAGATGTGACTTCTGGGACAGGGACGATCGTGGTTGGCTTGAGTGCGGTGATTATCGCTGAGGTTTTGATTCACGAATTGACTATTGGTTGGCGCTTGCTTTCCATCGGGGTTGGAGCCATTGTTTACCGTTTGATTATCTTAAATATTTACGAGATCCCAAATCTCGATCAAAATATGGTTCGTCTCTTCAATGCGATCTTGCTCGCGATTGTCTTGTTCGCTCCTGAGGCGCAAAAACGTCTTCGTATTCGCGGATTGAAGCTAGGAAATAAGTAGGAGAAAAGTATGGCAACATTATTATCAATTGAAGGCATTCATAAGACATTTGAAGCAGGAACGGTTAATGAAAACCACGTCTTAAAAGGCTTGGATCTCCAAGTGGAAGAAGGAGATTTCATTTCGGTCATCGGTGGAAATGGAGCTGGGAAATCAACCTTGATGAACATCTTGGCAGGAAATCTAGTCGTGGATGAAGGGGATATCTTGCTAGAGGGTAACTCTATCAAAAATACGAGTGTTCGGAAGCGTGCGAAAGATATTGCGCGTGTCTTCCAAGATCCTAAGATGGGGACGGCTTCTCGTTTGACTATTGAAGAAAATATGGCGATTGCCCAACGTCGTGGGAAATCTCGTGGTTTAGGCTGGGGAGTTCGGGAGAAAGATCGCGAGTTATTCCGTGAAGCCTTGAAGGAACTGAATATTGGTCTAGAGAACCGCCTCAAAGTCGATACCCAATATCTATCTGGTGGGCAACGTCAAGCTTTGACTTTGGTCATGGCAGCCTTGGTCAAGCCTAAACTCTTGCTTCTGGATGAACATACCGCAGCGCTTGATCCCAAGACTAGTGAAATGGTTATGGAATTGACACAAAAGATCGTGGAAAGCCATGATTTGACAACCTTGATGATTACGCATGATATGAACCATGCTATCGAATACGGCAACCGCTTGATCATGCTCTACCAAGGCAAGATCGTTGTCGACGTCAAAGGAGAAGAAAAGAAAAACCTAACGGTTGAAGATTTGATGCGCCTCTTCCAACAAAACAGTGGTGAAACTCTGGTTAGTGATGAATTGGTCTTAGGATAAAATAAAAGAGAGTGGGACAGAAATCGGACATTCGTTAGAATTCGATTTCGTCGTCCCACCTCCGCACAGTTGAGTAGGGCTGTAAAAGCTGATGAAATCAGCGTAGTAGAGCCCACTCAACCACTGCGTCTTGCTCGACAATCCAAAGATAACTGAGAGGCTAGGACTTTTGTCCCAGCCTCCTTTTTTATTTCCTCCTCTCTGCATAGTCGACAAAATGAAACTTGTCTAATTTGTGACGGCTTTCGGTGAACTGGAATTGCCGACCATCTGCTAAGTAAACTTGGGAGCGGACCGTTACCACGTGTTGGTCATTTCCAAGATCCAGTAAGATCTTATCGCGATTATCGATTGGTGAAATCAAAATTTCTTTCTTTTTGGGTCGAAGTGTTTTTTTTTGAAAAATATTTTTGAAAGCGCTTGAAAATGCAAAACCATTCCCTTATAATAAAAGAGGAAAACTTTTTAGGGATGGAGATAAGCATGAGAAAAAACGGTAAAAAGATTCGCCTACTGGGAGTAGCCACCTTATTGGCTAGTCAGTTGGGGGTCTTTAGCAGTGCCCTCACGGTAGTTGCAGACGAGACCACAGCTTCGACTTCAGAGCCAGCGCTTGTGACGAACACTAGCAGCGAGGAAAGCTTGACAAATAGTTCAACTTCCGCTACAACAACTACAGAAGCTACGACGAGAGCTTCGAGTGATAAAGAAGAGACATCTAGCAGTTCCTCAGACGATACTGAGGAGAAAACGGTTAAGATCGGGGAAATTCAAGGGGAATCGCAACGCTCTCCACTGGAAGGCCAAAAGGTAGCCATCAAAAATGCAGTGGTGACGAAAACAGACCGCTATGGTTTTTATGCCCAAGATATTGAATCGGATGACAATAGTCGGACCTCTGATGGGATTTATGTTGTTTCCAAATACAAGGTGAAAGTCGGCGACAAGGTGAAAATCACCGGTACCGTCAAGGAAGGCTATATGGAAGAGGTTACCTTGGGAGCTGGGAAGACTTTTAAGGAACCGACGAATAGTTTAACGGTGACCATGCTGGTCGATGCTTGGATCACAAAAGATGGGACAGCCCCTCTTCCAGAAGCTGTGAATATCACTGCGGGCATGCCAGCAGATGTGAAGCCTAATCCGACTGCTTATGCTCCAGAAACCGATGCCCTCGATTATTGGGAAAGCCTGGAAGGAATGCTCACGGTGGTGAAAAAACCGCATGTCCTTGGTCCCCAGTACAAAGGAGATATCTATGTCTTGGGAGAAGATTTCACAGGCCTTCCTTTAAACAATATTGGAGGTCTGAACCTACGGCCACATGCGCAAAATACAGCGACAATCCCGATTTATGTTGGGAATCAGTTTGTCGCAAAAGCCAAGGATTACTTTACAGAAGACGTGACAGGAGTGGTAACGTATCGGAATAGCTTTTATAAGTTAGAGCCCACTCAACAGTTGACGGTCCAAGATGGTGGCTTGCAGCGTCAAGCAGCTCAAACCCAACCAAGTGAGGACAAGCTGACCATCGCTTCCTATAATATTGAAAATTTCTCGGCCAACAATGACAAAAATGAAACGCCAGAGGATAAGGTGACGCTGATTGCCAATTCCTTTATCCATGAAATTCACAATCCGGATATTATCACTTTGATCGAAGTGCAGGACAATAATGGTAGTGTGGATGACGGGACGACCAGTGGTCTTGAAAGTGGACGCAAACTAGCCAATCGGATCAAGGAATTGGGTGGCAAGAGCTATGAGTATACGGAGGTTGCTCCAGTAGATGGCGCTGACGGAGGAAAGCCTGGTTCTAATATTCGTTTGGGAATCCTCTACAATCCAGAACGTGTGACCTTAGCCAAGAAAGAGGCAGCGACTAGCAACGAAGCAGCACAATTTGACAAGGGACACCTGGTTAAAAATCCAGCTCGGATTGCCCCTAATGATCCATCGTTTAATCATACTCGCAAGTCTTTAGCTGTTGAGTTTGAATTCAAAGGTCAACCAGTTGTGGTGATTGCCAATCACTTGAAATCAAAAATCGGAGATGATGCTATTTATGGGGCAAGCCAACCAGCAGTGGAACATACCTTGCCAACTCGTGAAGCACAAGCTAGTGTCATCCATCAATTCGTCCAAGAAGGCTTGAAGCAAAATCCGAAGACGACCTTCGTTTTGACGGGTGATTTTAATGATTACGATTTCTCAACCACAGCACAGATTCTTGCGGGCAATGAGCTAACCAACTTAATGTCCCAACATGATGCAGGTGATCGCTATTCTTATTTCTACCGTGGTAGCAATCAAGTTTTGGATAACATTTTTATTTCAAACAACATGGCAGCCAAAGCAAGGTTTGAACCAGTCCATATCAATGCTTCCTTTATGAAGGAACACGGTCGTGCATCAGACCATGATCCTGTCTTGGTCCAAATCGACTTTAGTGGAGCACAAATTACAGGAACGCCGACGGATGATCAAAAAGGGAATTCAGGACAACCAACAGATCAACCTAGCCCTTCTTCATCGAATACAGGAACTCAACTATTCCCTCATCAGGACCAAGCTAATGAACAAAAGAGTCCCACATCTAAGAGCATAGAGACTACCAAGAACGAAGATGAGAAGCAAGAAGACAAGGAAGAGGCAGTAACAGAAACCAAGACACCAGGCAAACGGAAAATCCTTCCATCTACTGGACAAGAAACAAGCTATCTAGCTCTTTTTGGAGTTGCAGTAGCTACGATGAGTCTCGTCTGGTATAAGAAAAAAAGGACTACTTATTAACGTGTTTCATAAGAAAGATCTAAAAAAGGAGTCGCTGGCTCCTTTTTTCTCCTAAAATACAGGACAGATGGTTCCATATTGGAAACTGTACTAGGACAATGAAAAATACTGAAAAGAACAGTTTCTTTTCAAAAAGAGGCTTAAACTCTTTAAAATAGATGGAATCGTGTTATAATAAAGTCATAAAACGTTTTCAAGAGAAGAGGTTCCTCAATGGAAAATGAAACAGTTGACTATGGAAAAGTAACAGGAATGGTACACTCAACAGAAAGTTTTGGTGCAGTAGACGGGCCTGGGATCCGCTTTATTGTCTTCCTTCAAGGCTGTCAAATGCGGTGTCAATACTGCCACAATCCAGATACTTGGGCAATGGAAACCAACAAGTCCCGTGAACGGACAGTGGATGATGTCCTAGAAGAAGCCCTCCGCTATCGTGGATTTTGGGGCCAAAAAGGGGGAATCACTGTCAGTGGTGGGGAAGCCCTCTTGCAGATTGACTTCTTGATTGCACTTTTCACCAAGGCTCAAGAGTTGGGCATTCATTGTACCTTGGATACCTGTGCCCTTCCTTTCCGGAATACACCTCGTTATTTGGAAAAATTCGACCGCTTGATGGCGGTGACAGACTTGGTGCTTCTTGATATCAAGGAAATCAATGATGAACGCCACAAAATTGTGACCAGCCATACCAATAAAACGATTTTAGCTTGTGCCAAGTACTTATCTGATATTGGAAAACCAGTCTGGATTCGTCACGTTTTGGTTCCAGGTTTAACAGACCGGGATGATGATTTGATCGAGCTTGGGAAATTTGTTAAAACTCTTAAAAATGTCGATAAATTTGAAATTCTGCCTTATCATACAATGGGGGAATTCAAATGGCGTGAATTGGGCATTCCCTACAAATTGGAGGGTGTGAAACCACCGACAAAAGAACGGGTTCAAAATGCAAAAGATTTGATGGAAACAGAAAGTTACCAAGATTACCTGAAACGGGTCAAAGGATAAAGAAGAAAAACAGTTGGCAATCCCAACTGTTTTTCTAGTGAAATGCATTGTTCTTCCCTTTCTTTAAACGGAAAAACGTGTTAAAATAGAGTGAATCTATAAATGAAATAAAGAGGTAGAAATATGTCAAAAATTCTTGTTTTTGGTCACCAAAATCCTGACTCAGATGCTATCGGTTCATCAGTAGCCTTTGCTTATCTTGCAAAAGAAGCTTACGGTTTGGATACAGAAGCGGTGGCTCTTGGAACTCCAAATGAAGAAACAGCTTTCGTCTTGAACTATTTTGGTGTAGAAGCACCGCGCGTGATCACATCTGCTAAAGCAGAAGGTGCAGAGCAAGTCATCTTAACAGACCACAATGAATTCCAACAATCTGTTTCAGATATCGCTGAAGTAGAAGTTTACGGTGTGGTGGACCACCACCGTGTGGCTAACTTTGAAACGGCCAGCCCACTTTACATGCGTTTGGAACCAGTTGGATCAGCATCTTCTATCGTTTACCGCATGTTCAAAGAACACGGTGTAGCAGTGCCAAAAGAATTGGCAGGTTTGATGCTTTCAGGTTTGATTTCAGATACCCTTCTTTTGAAATCTCCAACTACCCACCCATCTGATAAAGTCATTGCGCCTGAATTGGCTGAATTGGCTGGTGTCAACTTGGAAGAATACGGTCTTGCCATGCTCAAGGCTGGTACCAACTTGGCAAGCAAATCAGCAGAAGAATTGATCGACATCGATGCCAAGACTTTTGAATTGAACGGAAATAACGTTCGTGTGGCTCAAGTGAACACTGTTGATATTGCGGAAGTCTTGGAACGCCAAGCTGAAATCGAAGCAGCTATCCAAGCTGCCAATGCAGCTAACGGCTACTCTGACTTTGTCTTGATGATTACAGACATCGTCAACTCAAACTCAGAAATTTTGGCTCTTGGTGCTAACATGGACAAGGTAGAAGCAGCTTTCAACTTCAAACTTGAAAACAATCATGCTTTCCTTCCAGGTGCCGTTTCACGTAAGAAACAAGTGGTTCCTCAATTGACTGAAAGCTTTAATGCATAATGATAAATGGGGAAACCCATTATTAAAAAGGAGTTTCGGCTCCTTTTTTGCTAGGAGAAGATCATGTTAGAGACGGGCGATTTGATTTTTGCCAGTGAAAATACAGAAATGGGACAGGCTATTCAGGCCTCTACTGGCAACTATTGCCATGTAGCTATCTTTTTGGACGGTTCCATTTATCATGCCACGGTAGAAGGTGGCGTCCTTGCCCAGTCCCCTGAAGATTTCTTTGAAGACGGGAAAGCATATGACCTTTATCGCTATCCGGGAATCGATCTCAAAGAAGTCAAGAAGCGGGCAGAGAGTCTTTTAGGGGCTCCCTACAATGCTTCCTTTTATCCGGATAGAGATGGTTATTACTGTTCCCAGTTCATCGCAGAACTACTCCCTATTTTTGAAACCATTCCCATGAAGTTTGGGGAAGGAGAACAAGAGATTAGTTCGTTTTGGGAAGATTACTACAGAGAGCTTGGTCTAGCGGTTCCTTTAGATCAGCCCGGGACCAACCCGAGTCAGTTAGCCCAGTCACCACAGCTACAGCTTAAAGAAAGGTATTTGGAGGATTTGGATTCATGAAACAACAATCTGAATCTTTGATACAGTTTATAAGAGTTACATCAAACTAAAGAAAAATAATATTTTAATCCTTTCCTCACAGCGGAAAGTCTCGATATATCATTTTTTACTTTAAAAACATATTTTACGTTCGAATACAACTTGAAAAAGTTGTATTTTTTTCTACTATCCTCTGGATGTTTCTTGTTTAGACAGATAAAATATGATATACTTCACAAAAAACTAACCACTGGTTAGTTTTTGTTGGAAATCAAAGGAGGAAGTAAATATGTCTTTCTTGTATCGTTTATTAACACGTACAAAACAAATCAGTCCACATATAAGAAAGTTTGAGTTCGAATTGGGTGTTTTTGTTGTCAGCATATGGCTAGTTGAATCATCTGGTCGCTTTTATGTGATTGATACGGGAATGCGAGGAATGGAGAAGTACGCTGCCCAGTTTTTACTCCCACAAAAAATCGAAGCAATTTTCCTGACCCATGGACATCCAGATCATATCAAAGGTTTGCCCTATCTTATACAGCACTTTGGGAACATCCCGACTTTAATCAGTGAGAAGGAATTCCCCTATATTTCAGGCAAAGAGCCTTTTCCAAATAGAAAAGAGAAAGAAAAAGTCATTTTTGACCCGGCTACTTTTATAACGGTTGAAAGTCAAGAGGGTCAAGACTTGTTAAGTAGTGCAGGATTAAAACCCCTATTTTCGCCTGGGCATTCCCCTGGTCATGTTGTTTATTACCATGAAGAGGATCAAGTTTTAATCGCTGGAGATCTTTTCACAGCTACGAGAGGTGGAAAGTTGCGTCCACCAATGAAAGGATATACAGCAGATATGAGACAAGCTTTAGCCAGTGGTGAAAGAATTCTCAAGAGTTATCCGCAGGCACTTGTTAGTGTTTGTCATGGTAGTGAGGTAAAAGATGCAGTACGAGATTTTGAGGCATCGGATGGGTTTAAAGGGAGTTTGTAATGGCAAAGGATACAAGGTCCAGAATTATCAGAGTAGCAGAGGAAATTTTCCGAAAAGAACCTTACCAGAAGGTGGGAATTAGGCAGATTTCTCAAGCTGCAGGATGTTCACATACAGCTATTTATCAGTATTTTAAAAAGAAAGAGGATATTTTATATGCAGTAGCGGAAAAACCGTTAACTCATCTCTATCATACTTGCTTAGAAATCAGCCATTCCAAGCAGTCTGATAAGGAACGTCTGCTTCAAATCTGTCAAGCATACGTGGATTTTGGGTTTAGAGAACGTAATTTTTATGAATTATTGATTTTTTACCGTGGAGAACATGAAGATCCAGGCAAGTGTTCGCAACCGTTGCTCGAATTGAGAATGAAAAGTTATCGTTTATTGGAAGAAGCTATTGATGTCTTTTTACCGAAAGACTTATCTGATGCAGAAGCGCTAAATATTCGTAGTGTAATCTTTATTTTTTTACATGGCTTAGTGAGTATCTACAGTAGGGACAATGAAGAATGTCCAGAACGCATTAAGCAACTATTGACGGATTTTATTTCTTTTAAAATACTAGAAATAAAATGAGTTGGAATAACTTATGGGGCTTCTACAGTAAACTTGGATTGAAAAGACTAAGTTCTTTTATTGCCTTATTTTCCCCTCTTGCCTGCCTATCTATAAATTGAAAATTTTGTCCTTTGGTATTGATTTCGCTTAAACTAATTTTTATGTTACAATAAGAACGAACCGATAAAACAGTAAACGAGACCTATTCATGATTACAATCATTAACCCCACACGTTTGACACGTCAGCCATTTTTCAAGGACTTGATCAACTTTTTGGATCAGCACGACGATGTGATCCTGCGGCAAATCAAGGCCCAATTTCCAGATCAACCAGTGGATAAGCTGATGGAGGAATATATCAAAGCGGGCTTCATCCTTCGAGAAAATAAACGCTACACCCTCAACCTGCCCTTCTTGGAGTCAGCTGATCGAGTGGACCTGGATCAAGAGGTCTTTGTCCGAGAGGACAGTGCAGTTTATCAAGAATTAAAAGCCAAGGTCTTCCAAACGGAACTCCGCAATACTACCAATGAAGCGATTCTTATAGAGGAGACGGACTTTGCGCGAAATGCACAGACCCTTTCCAATTACTTCTACAAGGTGGCTCAGCAATATCCATTGACAGAGGAGCAAGAGAAGCTCTATGCCATCTTGGGAGATGTCAATCCCGAGTATGCTCTCAAGTATATGACTAGCTTTTTGCTCAAGTTCCTCAAAAAAGAAGGAGTCCAGCAAAAGCGCAAGGACATCTTTGTCGATAGTTTAGAAGTCTTAGGTTATATCCGCAAAAATGATGAAGGCAAATATGAATTAGCAGTGGACTTGGACAAGGAAAGACTGATGTTTAGTAAACAATAGAAAAGGCTAGGAAATTTTCCTAGCCTTGTTTCGTTTTATTAAAGATAACGTTCAGCGACGGCGGCGTCACCTGGATATTCTTCTTTTACCCCATTGACGATTTGGTAGCAGTCAGCTCCTTTTCCAGCGATAATGACAGCATCTTCAGGCTTGCTGGTCGTTGCCATAGCCCGTTGAATGGCTTCTTCGCGATCTGCGATTTTCTCTACAGGGCGCGTGATGAAGCTACTAATCTCTTCAGCGATTGCCAAAGGATCTTCATAGTTGGGATCATCCGCTGTGAGGAAGACTTGGATCTCAGGATGCTCTTCTAAGAGCAAACCAAAGTCCTTGCGACGGCTCTCTCCTTTATTCCCAGTTGATCCAAGGACCAGCGAAATGGTTCCGGTTTGATGGGTTTCGACAACTGAGAGCAGTTTTTTCAAGCTATCTCCATTATGGGCATAGTCGATGAAGACCTTGGCCCCATTCTTTTGAGTCAAGACTTCCATTCGGCCAGGAACGCGCGTCTTGGAAATTCCTTTTTGGATGTCTTCGAGACTCGCCCCTAGACGAAGGCAGGCGAGACCTGCAGCCACAGCATTTTCTTGGTTGAAGCGACCAATGAGTTGGATATCATAGTCTCCAGCTAATTTACCAGTAGCTGAGAAGCTGAAAGCTTTGGAGTTTTCAATTTGATTCTCAGACTGGCTACCATAGAAGTCGTGCTCCTGGCCCTCGACTTGTTCTTTCAAGACAGAGAAATGATCCATATCGCTATTGATGACAACAGCTTGGCTATTCTTCATGAGGAGACGTTTGTGGTAGAAATAATCCTCAAAAGTTGGATGTTCAATCGGTCCAATATGGTCAGGGCTGATGTTGAGGAAAACACCAACATCAAAAGTAAGACCGTAAACCCGTTTCACCAGATAAGCTTGACTGGAAACTTCCATAATGAGGTGGGTCCGATCATTCGCTACTGCCTGAGCCATCATAGCAAAAAGATCCAAACTCTCTGGTGTTGTCAGGGCTGATTTAAAGAAGTTTTTACCATCCAGTGTCGTATTCATGGTAGACAGCATAGCTGGTCGGTAGCTTTGTTCCAAAATATGGTAAGCAAAGTAGGCCGCTGTTGTCTTTCCCTTGGTCCCTGTGAAAGCTAATAATTTTAATTGTTTCTCAGGGTGCCCATAAAACTCCATGGCAATTAAGCTCATGGCTTGCTTGATATCATTGACAAGAATGGCAGGGATACCAACTTCATAATCTTTTTCAGAGACATAAAAGCCGAGCCCATTAGAAATAGCCTGTTCCAGGTATTCTTTTTTGAAATTGGCCCCTTTGACAAAAAAGAGGGTGCTAGCAGACACCTTACGGCTATCATAGCTAATGGCATCAAAACTTGTTCCTTCTAGATGGTAGTAGTATTCACCATTTACTAGAACTTCTCGGAAATTTTGGTCATGTTTTAAAATGTTGAGGGTTTGTTCAATTGTAATCATAAAACTATTGTAAACCTAAAGTCCCTATTTTACAAGTGTCATGGAAAAGTTTATAATGAAGAGAAGAAGAAACGAAAGAGGATACCAATGAGTCACGAACAAAATGACCAGCAAGCCCAGATGCTACGCGGGACTGCCTGGATGACAGCCAGCAACTTTATCAGCCGTTTGCTAGGAGCCGCTTATATTATTCCTTGGTATATTTGGATGGGGAAATATGGGCCACAAGCCAATGGTCTTTTTACAATGGGCTACAATATCTATGCTTGGTTTCTCTTGATTTCGACAGCTGGAGTGCCCGTAGCTGTTGCCAAGCAAGTAGCCAAATACAATACCCGGGACCAAGCCGATCATAGCTTTGCTTTGATTCGGGGCTTCTTGAAATTTATGGGAATTCTAGGCCTTGGATTTGCCATTCTCATGTATCTTTTATCTCCTGTCTTTGCGAGTCTTTCAGGTGGAGGAAAAGAGTTGATTCCGATCATGCAGAGCCTTTCTTGGGCTGTCTTGATCTTTCCTTCCATGAGTGTCATTCGGGGATTTTTCCAAGGTTTTAACAACATGAAGCCTTACGCCATTAGCCAGATCGCTGAACAAGTGATCCGGGTCATCTGGATGTTGCTCACGACCTTCTTCATTATGAAGATTGGCTCAGGTGATTATGTGCAAGCTGTTACGCAGTCGACCTTTGCTGCTTTTATTGGTATGGGAGCGAGCCTGTTGGTGCTCTTTTATTACCTTGCAAAGACAGGCTTGCTCTCTTCTATTTTTAGAAAGCAAGAGGGAAGTGAAGGGATTGACACTCGGGCTCTCTTGATTGATACGATTCGGGAAGCCATTCCCTTTATCATCACTGGTTCTGCGATTCAGCTCTTCCAAATTGTTGACCAGATGACCTTTATCAATGTCATGTCTTGGTTCACAAACTATAGTCAAAAGCAGCTCTTGGTCATGTTTAGTTATTTCTCTGCTAATCCAAACAAAATTACCATGATCTTGATTGCAGTAGCGACTTCGATTGGGGGAGTTGGGATTCCTCTGTTGACAGAGAATTATGTGAAGGGGGATCTAAAAGCGGCTGGGAAGCTCGTACAGGATAACTTGACCATGTTGCTAGCTTTCTTGCTTCCAGCCACCTTTGGTGCAGTTGCAGTCGCAAAACCACTTTATACAGTATTTTATGGACAACCAGATGGCTTGGCTTTGGGACTCTTTATCGTAGCGATGTTGCAGACCGTAATTCTCGGTCTTTACACGGTCTTATCGCCAATGATTCAAGCCCTCTTCCAAAACCGCAAGGCCATCCGCTACTTCCTTTATGGTGTAGTGGTGAAATTGGTCCTACAAATTCCATTTATTTTGGTCTTTCGTTCTTATGGGCCGCTTTTGTCAACGACCATTGCCTTAATGGTGCCAATCGTTCTCATGTATCGAGAGATCCAAAGCATTACTCAGTTTAATCGAACCATCGTCTTCAAGCGGACCTTACTTGGTTCTATCCTGACTGTGGTGATGCTACTTGGAGTCTTGATTGCAGGCTTAATTTTGGGCTGGATTTTCCCACCAAATGGCCGTGTATCGAGCACGATTTATATCATCGTCATTGGCGGATTAGGAGTTGTTATCTATGGAGCCTTAGGATTATGGCTACGGTATTTTGACCGCTTTATCGGAGGTCAAGCTGCACGTCTCAGACAAAAATTTCGAATTAAATAAACCTGTGAGGCTGGGACAAAAGTCCTAGCCTCTTCTTGTTTTTGGATTGTCGAGCAAGACGCAGTGGTTGAGTGGGCTCTACTACGCTGCTTTCATCAGCTTTTACAGCCCTACTCAACTGTGCGGAGGTGGGACGACGAAATC
>CAJZGQ010000007.1 GCA_916048115.1 uncultured Streptococcus sp.
ATATAAAGGGACACCAGACGAATTTAAATAATGCTTGATCAAAGGGGGCAGGATCGAATCCTGGCTCCTTGATTTGTGAGGAAAGGGACGGAAAGTCACAAGTAAGCAAGATAGTTATCCACAGGCTGTGGGAAACTTACTTGTAAATGGATGAAAACAGGTCCTGATGCTGATGAACCTTCCTCTTTTAAGGGGAAAATAGGTAAAAGTTATCCACATTTCTGTGGATAAGTGATGAAAAACAGTGGATAAGTCAGCTAGCATGTGAAAAGGAGAAGTAGTGTGAAAAAAATTTGGTTTTACGCAATTGTTCAGGGGATTGTTATCTTTTTTATTGTGGGTGGCATGACCTACGCACTTAGGGGAGATTTCTTTTTCCGTTACTTATCCCCTATTTTTGGACTAGCAGCAGCTGTCTTGAGATTTGGGACAGCGACTTTAATGAAGGTGATAGCCCCCAATCTCTACGATGATCCCAAAAAGAAGGAAGAAGTTGGCCACGATAACTAAAGAAGTTGGTAACTGAAAAAGTTGAGCTAAAGGCCACTTTCTGCTGCTCTTTATGGTAAAATAGAAGGAAGAATATTAGTTTGGAGATTAATTAGAAATGAAACGTTCAATGTATGCTGGACGTGTTCGTGAAGAACACATTGGAACTCATATTACTTTGAAAGGATGGGTTAGCCGTCGTCGTGATTTGGGTGGTTTGATCTTTATTGATTTACGCGACCGCGAAGGAATCATGCAATTGGTGATCAATCCAGAAACAGTTAGTGCAGAAGTGATGGCCACAGCTGAAAGCATCCGCAGTGAATATGTTGTAGAAGTGACAGGTCTTGTGGAAGCTCGTGAACAAGCGAATCCGAACTTGCCAACTGGAGCAGTAGAACTTAAGGTAGAGGCTATTACGGTTCTTAATACTGCCAAAACAACGCCATTTGAAATCAAAGACGGAATTGAAGCCAATGATGATACTCGTCTTCGTTACCGCTACTTAGACCTTCGTCGTCCTGAGATGTTGGAAAACCTCAAACTCCGTGCAAAAGTAACTCATTCAATCCGCAATTATTTAGATGAATTAGAGTTTATTGATGTGGAAACACCGTTCCTTTCTAAGTCAACTCCAGAAGGAGCACGTGACTACTTGGTTCCTTCCCGTGTCAACAAAGGCCATTTCTATGCCCTTCCACAAAGTCCTCAGATTACAAAACAATTGTTGATGAATGCTGGATTTGACCGCTATTATCAAATCGTGAAGTGTTTCCGAGATGAGGATTTACGGGGAGACCGTCAACCTGAATTTACACAGGTCGACTTGGAAACCTCTTTCTTGAGTGATCAAGAAATCCAAGATATCACAGAAGGCTTGATTGCACGTGTCATGAAAGAAACCAAGGGAATTGAGGTAACACTCCCATTCCCACGGATGAATTATGATGATGCCATGTCCTTGTATGGTTCGGATAAACCAGATACACGTTTTGAAATGTTGCTTCAAGACTTGACAGAGCTTGTCAAGGGTGTAGACTTCAAAGTCTTTTCAGAAGCTCCGGCAGTTAAGGCGATCGTTGTCAAAGGTGCAGCGGATCATTACTCTCGTAAAGACATCGATAAATTGACAGAAGTTGCGAAGCAATACGGTGCGAAAGGTCTTGCTTGGGTAAAATATGCTGAAGGTGCCTTGAACGGTCCTGTTGCGAAGTTCTTGACAGAATTGACAAGTGACTTGACAGTTGCTTTACAATTAGAAGACAAAGATCTAGTCCTCTTTGTAGCAGATACTCTTGAAGTAGCCAATGCAACACTTGGTGCTTTGCGTGTTCGTCTTGCGAAAGAGCTTGACTTGATTGACAACAATCAATTCAACTTCCTTTGGGTAGTGGATTGGCCAATGTTTGAATGGTCTGAAGAAGAAGGCCGTTATATGTCTGCTCACCATCCATTTACACTTCCACAAGCTGAAACAGAGCATGAATTGGAAGGCGATCTTTCAAAAGTTCGGGCGATTGCCTATGATATCGTCTTAAATGGCTATGAATTAGGTGGAGGAAGCCTGCGGATTAATCATAAAGATTTACAAGAACGGATGTTCAAGGCGCTTGGATTTACAAAAGAAGCTGCTAATGAACAATTTGGATTCTTGTTGGAAGCAATGGATTACGGTTTCCCACCACATGGAGGATTGGCGATTGGCTTGGACCGCTTCGTAATGCTTCTTGCAGGTGAAGACAATATTCGGGAAGTCATTGCCTTTCCTAAGAATAACAAGGCGACAGATCCAATGACACAAGCTCCTTCTGTCGTTTCTGAGAAACAATTGGATGAGTTAAACCTTCAAGTAGAAGTGGCAGAGCAAGAATAGGACAAGAGAGAAAAAGGAAAGTCTGGGAATTAGTTGCTTTAAGATTCTCCTTTTCTTCTAATCGATGGATTGAAAATGAAAAAAACTCGCTTTCATAAGCTATTTCGCTATCATGTGTGGCGACTAGCTTATAACATTAAATTATTGCGCGTGCTGAAGAGCATCTCCCGTGAGAAATACGATGAAAAAGTGTCAGCTTCCTTGCTGTATGGATTTCTATCAGCAATTGCTGTCAACTTCTTCTTTCAACCAGGCCATGTCTACTCCAGTGGTGCAACAGGGCTAGCTCAGATTTTATCTGTCTTGAGTCAACGTTTTATCGGCTTTACGATTCCGGTTTCGTTGACCTTTTATGCCATCAATATCCCTTTGATGATTGTGGCTTGGTATCAAATTGGACATAAATTTACCATCTTTACCTTTATTACAGTTTCGATGAGTTCCCTCTTTATTCAGTTCGTACCAGTGGTTACTTTAACCAACGATCCGATCATGAATGCCTTGTTTGGTGGGGTTGTCATGGGGACAGGGATTGGTTTTGCCCTTCGGAATAATATTTCTAGTGGAGGAACGGATATTGTCAGTTTGACGATTCGAAAACGGACAGGAAAGAATGTTGGCAGCATCTCCTTTTTGGTCAATGGGACCATTATGTTGATTGCAGGTTTGACCTTTGGTTGGAAGTATGCTCTTTACTCTATGATTACCATCTTCGTATCGAGTCGAGTAACGGATGCTGTCTTTACCAAGCAAAAACGGATGCAGGCCATGATTGTAACGAGCCAGCCAGATGCTATTATTGAAAAGATTCATAAAAAATTGCATCGGGGAGCGACCATTATCCACAATGCAGAAGGAACCTATAACCATCAAGAAAAAGCGGTCCTGCTGACAGTTATTACGCGTGCAGAGTTTAATGAATTCAAATATATTATGAAAAAAGCTGATCCTCAGGCTTTTATCACCATTTCAGAAAACGTTCATATCATTGGACGCTTTGTGGAAACAGAAGAATAAAAATAAGGTCCCACATTGTGGTGACCTTATTTTGTTTATTCAGTTTCTCGGAGAAGGAGCCAACCATGGGCGGAAATAGAAAGTTCCTTTCCTTTAGGAATAGGCGTTTGGAGATTTGCATGAGGATAGGCAAATAGCAGTTGACTATCGCTCGGATGTTGATAGGTCATGTCCTGATCACCGAGATTAACGAGAATCGTTATTTTTTCACGATTTTTTTCAATCGTGTAGATAAAATGATGATCAGACAACCATTTGACATCACAGTAATCTCGAATCTCTTGTCCTTTTTTCAAACGAAGGAGAGGTTGCGATTTCCGGTAAGCAATCAATTCTTTAAGAAAAGCAAGTTCTTCTTGGCATTTTGAAAGGGATGTCCAGTCCAATTGGTTGAGACTATCTGGCAAGTTATAGGTGTTGTCTTCGAGCCCTTTTGTGCGGTAACATTCTTGACCAGCATGGATAAAAGGTACACCTTGGGATAATAATACCAAATGAAGAGCGAGGCGTGAGAGAGCTTTTCGCTCCTCTAGACGAATCTCTTCTTTTTCAAGTTGGAAATAATCAAAAACAGTTGCATTGTCATGGCATTCGACGTACTGAATGGCTTGTTGAGGTTGGATGAAATGAGCAGGTCCTACTTTCCCGACATTTGCTGTTAGGATATTAGAAAAATCATTGGCTGGATGTTGACTATCACAACGGTGACCGGCTAAGAGTGTTCTCTTGACCGTATCCCGGAAATTATCACTGAAAAAGCCAAAATCTGGTAATCGTTTTGAGTTGTACTGGTGAGCGAGCTGGTCTTCAGAGAGGCCTGTATCCATCTTCCACCCTTCGCCATAGAGATAGACGTTAGGATAGATTTCACGGAGCTCCTCTGCAATCTCTGTCATGGTTTGAATGTCTAAGATTCCCATCAAGTCAAAGCGAAAACCATCAAAGCCGTAGAGGGAAACCCATTGCTTGAGGGATTGCTTGATATAGTGTCTTACCATGGAGCGTTCACTTGCGACATCATTCCCACAGAAGGTTCCATTGGTCCGCTCTCCCTCTGCATTATAGCGGTAGAAATAGCCAGGAACGATTTGTTCAAAAGCGTACTCATCTGCCTGGTAGACGTGATTGTAGACTACATCCATGATGACGCTCAGATTGGCTTGATGATAGGTGTCAATGGTGTCTTGGAGCTCTAGGATTCGCGCATAAGGATCGTTAGGGTCACTCGCATAGCTTCCTTCTGGAACATTGTATTGAACAGGATCATAGCCCCAGTTGTAGGCTTTCCATTGATCCTCTTCATCGACACTACCGAAATCGTAAACTGGAAGTAACTGTACATGGGTAATGCCAAGTTTTTGAAGATAATCAAATCCAAGGATCTGACCATTGAGTTGAGGCGATTCTGTCAACCCTTTAAACTTACCAGGGTGTTTAAAGTCGGCCTCTTTTTGGACGGAGAAGTCCCGAACGCTCATCTCATAGATGAGCGCTTCTGTCGGGTCGAGTTGACGAGCAGCACGTGTGATAGGACGTGTGATCTTCTTGCGGTCGACGACTAAGCTATCTCCAGAGTTTGCTAAAGAGGATAGAGCATAGGGATCGTGGATCCGACGTTCTAGGCCATTGACACGGAACTCATAGTGGTAGGCAGCTCCTTCCCAGTCCCCTTTAAGCAAAAGTTCCCAGACTCCATTTTCTGTACGATGCATTGGATAGACCTGATCTTCGATATGGAGGGTCACATCTTGCGAAATGGGTGCCCAGAATTTAAATTGCGTCTGATTTGGTGTGTAAAAACTTCCTAAATCCTCTCCAGTATAGGTGAAGATTTGATCGAAAATGGGTTTGCGAACGATGTTTCGATAGTGGAGTATAGAAGAATTTCCAGTAGCATCGTAGATGGTGTACTCTTCTCCGAGTTCAAGTGGAATAGGGCTTAAGAAATAGTCTCCTGTGTCAGTCGCTGCACTTGACGTTTTGACAGGGATTAAGGCAAGATGACCTTGGTTCGTTTTTAAATAAAAAGGAAGGATATGCTCCTCTCCCTTTTGGATACGAATGAGGTCTTGGTCATCTAAATAAGCAGTAAATGTAGACATAAAGACTCCTAAAGTTTCGTAATGGTATGGTCAATCAATTGACGGTAGCAAACAGTTTTTCCTTCTTTGTGATCTTTGATGATTTGAAGGATGGTCCGGACAGATTCACGCCCGAGTTCCACCGCATTGATGTCAATATAGGCTTCAATATCGAGTCGTGGCTTGATCGAATCAAAGGAAATAATCGGGATTGTCAGCTGGTTTTCTAATAGGTATTGGCGCACCCCTTCAGCTACGAGAATATCGGTCGTCATAATCGCATCTAGTTCTGTTAACGGTAGACTCTCCATCATTTGATAAGAATTATCTTCTAACATAAACCCAAATGAAAAATGAACGAGTTTTTCATCGAGAGGAATCCCTGCTTTTTGGAGGGCTTCTTTATAACCTTCGTAGCGGTCTTGAGACACAAACAGCTCTTTGTTTCCCCCGATAAAAGCAATTTTTCGGTAGTTTTGTTGAATGAAATAATCCGTCGCATCAAATGCAGCCTTGATATTATCATTATCCACTAGCGATACAAAAGGTGAAGCTGCCTTTCCGAGAATGAGGAAGGGGAACTTGTCTTTGATCGCAAATTCAACGAGGGGATCATTCGGGTTGGAATAAAGGAAAATCAAACCATCTACACGATTTCCGTAGATGAGTTGTTTGAGGTTGTCGAGCCGCCGTTCTTCATTTTGCCCCGTACAGATTTGGATGGCATAATCATTGTCTGACGCGATCTGGGTAATCCCTCTTAAAACAGTTGGGAAGAAAGGATTCTGGTAGAAGACGTCACTGTCGATTGGTAGGACCAAAGCAATGACTTGACTAGATTGGCTGACAAGGCTGCGAGCATTAAGATTGGGATGGTAGTCCAATTCGACCATGGCCTCACGGACACGTTTTTTTGTTTCATCACTAATCGTGGATTTGTTTTGGATGACGCGCGTGACAGTTGAAGGCGCGACGCCAGCGAGTTTCGCCACATCTTTGATGGTAACACGCATGAGAAAACCTCCTAGCGGTGATAGTCTGGATCACGGAAGTGGGTCTTATAAAATACCATAGCAAGATAGAGTACAAATAAGACATTTTGGATCATGATCGTCGTAGTAAATACTTGATGGAATAGTAAACTGATGAAGACACTCAGTAAAATAGGGAGTCCCAAGCAATTCAGAATACAATTGAAACATTCCTTGAAAGTTTGTAGTGAAAAGAGTCGAGATTTTCGTGTCAAGTAGAGGAAGAAAGATGCCCCTACGATGAGTATCAAATAATTAACTGTTGATAAGAAGCCGGAGAAAATGACGAGAAAGAGACTGACGGGGAGTCGATTCTCACGGAACCAATCGCTAGAAATAGCTTGAGTGAAGCTTTTTTTATCCCGAAGGCTCTCTTGATTGATAGCCTGGTATGAGACGGTAGCGAGTTCTTTATTTTCTTTTGAGATGATCAACTGTTTGCGATCAAAATGGAGGGTTAACTTCTTATCCTCGCTCGCCTTTGCTTCTTGGCCTAAGATAACCTGTCCTTTTGAAGTCTTGTGTATAGGGCTAGTTCCTGTATAGGTGAGCTCTTGGTCTTTGATCACGACGTGTTCTTGGATATCTTTCATGACGTCATTTGATAAGGGATCAAATACATCGCTAACAAAAGTTGTTAAGGGATAGGTTTTGAGTTGAGCATTTTGAAGAGCCACTGGTAATAGTGTGACAGAAATCAGAAAGAAAGAAGTAAAAATCATTTGGAACCAACTCAGCTTTTTGCGGTTTTCAAAAGAAGAGCGGAAATCGAAGATACTTGCGAAATAATTAAAAGGATAGGGCATGAAATGACCTTTCTAAACATAAGAGAATCAGAGATGCAAAGAGAAATCTCTTTGATTGATTTTATTCTTAACGAAGGGTAGTAAAGCATTACCCATACTACCCTTAACTTAAAAATAAAATGTGTTTGAAATAAGGTTCTATTTTATCCTTTATCCCCACCAGCTGTCAAGCCTGAAACAAAGTTCTTTTGTAGGAAGAAGAATAGGATACAGATTGGAACCGCGATCAAAATAGCACCGGCTGCAAAGAAGGCAATCTTTTGATCTTTTTGGTCACTGATAAAGGTTTGAAGACCAACGGCTACCGTATAGTTTACTTCATCACGAAGCAAGAATTTCGACAAGATATAGTCTCCGAAAGGACCCATGAAAGCCCAAAGTGCTTGAACGGCAATCATTGGACGAACAAGGGGAAGGACGATTTGCCAAAAGCGTCGGAAGTGCCCTGCACCATCCAGTTTCGCAGACTCATCAAGTGAGATTGGAACGGTATCGAAGTATCCTTTCATCAACCAGGCATTCATTGGGATACCTCCACCAACATAAAGGAAGATCAAGAACCAAGGTTGGTTCAAGGCATTCAGCATCAAAGCCATAACGAAGAAGGCTGTGAGGGCTGCCATGGTTGGGACCATTTGAATGATCAAGAAGAAGACCAAACTTTGTTTACGCGCCAAAAAATTGTAACGGCTGTATGCGTAACCTGCGAAGGTAACGATACTGGTTTGCACAATCATGGTGATAATGGCGATAACCAAGGTGTTCATATACCAAGTGCCATAAGGTGTTTCAGAGAAAAGTTTTGAGAAGTTATCAAAATTAAGATTGCCACTAAAATCAAGTGTAAAGGCACTGACATTCCCCGATTTGAAGGCTGATAAAACCGTAATCAACAATGGATAAATGATAACGATTGAAAGAACCACCATGTACAGGTAAGTCAAGAAATGATTGAGGCGGCGTTTAAATTGAACCGAATTTTTCATTTTATACATCCTCCATATCAAATGCGTGTAGTTTCTTGAAGGCAATCATAGAGATTGAGATCACGATCACAGAGATAATCAAGGTTACCGCTGCAGCCATTGAATATTGAGGAGAGGTATTGGTTGTCAACTTATAGATCCAAGAAATCAAGATATCTGTAGATCCAGCGTTTCCTCCGACAGAACCAGGTCCCCCATCGTTAAACAAGTAAATGATGGAGAAGTTGTTGAAGTTGAAGGTATATTGACTAATCAAAGTTGGAGCTGCAACCGCCATAATCATTGGGAAAGTGATGTTGCGGAATTTTTGCCAACCATTGGCACCATCAATATAAGCAGCTTCGTAAAGATCGTTTGGAATCGATTGAAGAATCCCCAAAGTCAAGACGTAGATATAAGGGAAACCAAGCCACCCTTGCATCATAATCAAAGCGATTTTTGTCCAAGTAGGATCTGTCTTCCAAGGAATCAAGACGCCATCTAAGAATGGGAAGATCTTCGCAAACAATGGGAGAACTTGGGCGTTGATGGCACCGACACTATCGTTAAACATATTTGAGAAAGTTAGGATAGTGATGAAGGCAGGGACAGCCCAAGGAAGCAAGAATATAACCCCAAAGATTCGTTTTCCTTTTACGAATGGTTGGTTTGCCACGATGGCTGTCAAAATACCGAGTACAATTTGAAGGGTTGATGCTGCGAGAGCCCAAATCAAGGTCCAGCCAAGAACAGATGTAAAGGCTGAACGGAAGGTACTCAAGGTCCACATGTTAGTGAAGTTTTGGAACCCGATCCAATCCAACAAGGTTGTTGGTGCGGTATGTTTGAAGTCGTAGTTGGTAAAGGCGATCATCAAGGTAACCAAAACTGGGAAGATAATCGCAAAGGTCATAGCGATATAAGAAGGGATAATCAAAAGATAAGGGAATCCATTTTCATAGATCGCATGAACCATTTCTTTTCCAGTTTTTGGAACGGCAATACCATTGTTAATGCGTTTAGCAACTGTTCCTGCATCCTTAATATTTAAGGCATAAAATAGGAAGTAAACAATGGTAATGATCAAGTGGAAGGCGCCACGAATCAAGATAAAGAGGGAATTATCTTGTCCACGGACTGTTCCAAGTGTAACCAATTTCGCTAATTCTCCAGCTCCGATTCCAATGAAATAAACGAGAAAGAGAACGGTTACGGCAAGAAAAATATAGCCTTTGGTTTTTTGTTTGTTATAAATTTGCCCAAGACCCGGGATCAAAGAGAGCCACATAGCCTTTTTAGGATTTTGTTCTGTAGTCATTCAAATCTCCTTATAATGTCCTTGCCAGAGAGCAAGAAGACAAGTTTGACAGTGATCTAGTATAGGGTTCATAATTGAACATAAGAGGTTGGGACTTTGTCTCCAACCTCTTACTCAAACCTAAAAACTGTCTTATTTGCTACCGAATTTTTGTTCGATGGTTTCTTTAATCAATTTCACTGCATCATCAGCAGATGCTTTTGCAGATTTTTTACCACTTACAGCATCGAAAAGCATAGTAGCAGCTGGATCCCAAACAGCACTCATTTCAGAGA
This sequence comes from uncultured Streptococcus sp., assembly GCA_916048115.1. Taxonomy (GTDB): domain Bacteria; phylum Bacillota; class Bacilli; order Lactobacillales; family Streptococcaceae; genus Streptococcus. The sequence continues at coordinate 9,856 of CAJZGQ010000007.1, forward strand.
TGTTTGGCATTGGCTTAGCGCTCTTGAACTGATCAACAACGGCAGTTGTCAATTCATCGTTTTTACCAACCGCATATTTACGAGCTTCTGTGTTGGCAGGAACTTCATTTGTCTTGTCAAACAAAGCTTTTTGTTGGTCAGTGCTTGTCAAGAAGTCAATGAATTTTTGAGCGCCATCAAGGTTTTTCGCACCTGCAGGGATAACCCAAGCTTTACCACCACCAAAGGCAGAATATTGTTTTCCGTTTGGAAGAGTTGGAATAGTTGCAACACCGTAGTTTACCTTAGCTTCTTTCAATGAAGCAGCTTTCCAAGGACCATCGATGATAGCAGCTGTTTTACCTTCTTGGAATTGTGTTTGGATGAAGTTAGCAGCACCTTTTGTATCTTGCAAACCTTTAGGCCATTTAGCATACCAAGTTTTCGCATATTCGATACCGTCGATAGAACCTTGGTTGTTCAAACCAATATCTTTAGGATCTGTACCATCTTTACCAAATACATAACCACCATTACCTGAAAGCAAACCGTAAGCATAGTAGAAGTTTGTCCAGTCAGCTAAGAAAGCAGTAGTTTTACCAGGTTCGCTAGCAAAATCGTACTTGCTGTCTTTTGCAAGATTTTCAAGGTCAGCAAATGTTTTTGGAGCTTCGCTTACAAGATTTTTGTTATAGTAGAGAACCAAAGTTTCGATGACGGCGGGTGCACCGTAAACTTTACCACCGTTTGTGACAAGTGCCTCAGTTGTTTTATCGGTGTGGCTATCTTTGTTCAATGTCACTTCAGCCAATTGACCATCGTTACCGAGACCACCTACACGGTCGTATGGTGCCATCATAACGTCTGGAGCTTTTTTAGATTGGTTATCAAGAGAAAGGTTATCCAATCCACCAAGGGCATCACCAGTTTTGATTTTAACTTTTACGCCACTTTCTTTTTCAAAAGCTTTTGCAGCTTCTTCAACATAAGATTTGTAGCCTTTGTCTACATAGACGTTGATTTCTTTACTTGCCTCAGAAGAACCTGATGAGCTATTGCTACAAGCAGCAAGTAAGAAGCCGGCAAAACCAACTGTACCAAGTACAGCAGCACTACGTAAAATTGTACGTTTCATGATTTATTCCTCCTAAAGAATAAAAAAAGTTAATAATTAGAAACCGTTTTAGACAAACGTTTTCCTAAAACAACTTAAGTATATCACAAGGCGAAAACGTTTGCAAGTGGTTTTAAACAATTTTTTAAAAAATATTTTAATTCCGAACTTTCTCCTATAAAATAGATTATTTTGTTGACATTAGCTAAAGGAAAGAATACACTAGAGGTGAGGGCGTTCTGAAAAAAAGTTAAAAAGTTTTTAAGAAACCCCTTGCAGAAAATATGGAAAAAGTTTATAATGGCATGGTACGCAAACGTTTTCGCAAAAATTGCGTAAACTGAGTTGCGCCTGTTCGATTTTAACAAAGAGTAGAGCCGCTTGAGAGCTGGATACGACTCTGCAACGATACCCATACCGTGCACCGAATCGCAGGCTTCAAAGAAATAAAAAGAGGTGGTAACCCATGAAAAAACGTCAAAGTGGTGTTTTGATGCACATTTCTTCCCTTCCTGGACAATACGGAATCGGATCATTCGGTCAATCAGCATATGATTTTGTTGATTTCCTCGTTCGGACCAAGCAACGTTACTGGCAAATCTTGCCGCTTGGTACAACTAGTTATGGAGATTCTCCATACCAATCTTTCTCAGCTTTTGCTGGGAACACTCATTTTATTGATTTCGATCTTTTGATTGAACGAGGTTTGTTGACAGAAGCAGATCTTAAAGGAGTGGACTTTGGTCAAGATCCTACTCAAGTGGATTATGCAAAGGTTTTCGAACAACGTCGTCCGCTACTTGAAAAAGCCGTTGCGAACTTCTTGAAATCAGGTGATCAAAAAGAATTCCAAGCCTTTTGCGAAGCCAATGCTTCTTGGTTGGAACTATTTGCAGAATACATGGCTATCAAAGAACACTTTGATTTAAAAGCTTGGACAGAATGGCCAGATGCAGCTATTCGTGCACGTGAACCAAAAGCTTTGGCTCAATACCGTGAAAAATTGGCGGATCAATTGACTTACCATCGTGTGACTCAATTCTTCTTCTTCCAACAATGGTTGGCCTTGAAAGCTTATGCCAATGACCATCACATTGAAATCGTCGGAGATATGCCAATCTATGTAGCGGAAGATTCAAGTGACATGTGGGCGAACCCTCATCTCTTCAAAACAGATAAAAACGGGAAAGCGACTTGCATCGCAGGATGCCCGCCAGATGAATTCTCAGCAACTGGTCAACTTTGGGGGAACCCAATCTATGACTGGGAAGCAATGGACAAAGATGGCTACCAATGGTGGATTGAACGCTTGCGTGAAAGCTTCAAGATCTACGACATCGTGCGGATCGACCACTTCCGTGGTTTTGAGTCTTACTGGGAAATCCCTGCTGGATCAGATACAGCAGCACCAGGTAAATGGGTTAAAGGTCCTGGCTACAAACTCTTTGCAGCTGTGAAGGAAGAGCTCGGTGATTTGAACATCATCGCTGAGGACCTTGGCTTTATGACAGATGAAGTCATCGAACTTCGTGAAAGCACTGGCTTCCCAGGAATGAAGATTCTTCAATTTGCCTTCAATCCGGACGATGAAAGTATCGATAGCCCTCACTTGGCACCAAACAATTCTGTGATGTATACAGGAACACATGATAACAACACAGTTCTTGGATGGTACCGCAATGAAATCGACGATCCAACTCGTGAGTACCTTGCCCGTTATACTAACCGGAAAGAGTACGAATCTGTACCGCATGCGATGCTTCGTACAGTCTTTGCTTCCGTCAGCTTCATGGCGATTGCTACTATGCAAGACTTGCTCGAATTGGATGGTTCAGCTCGGATGAACTTCCCATCTACTCTCGGTGGTAACTGGTCATGGCGGATGACAGAGGATCAATTGACTCCAGCTGTCGAGCAAGAATTGCTTGATTTCACTACGATCTATCGTCGTGAAAATAAAGACTTGAAAAAAGAAGTTAAGAAAGCAGAAAAATAATCTTTCCCTATTAAAATTGTTGAAACAAAGGAGACTTTAAAACATGGAATCATTACAAAAATATGTGATTGATCATCACCAAAAAACAATTGCAGAATGTTCAAATGAAGAATTGTACATTGCTTTGCTTAATTACACCAAGCAAGCAAGCGCTCAAAAGAAATTAAATACTGGTAAGAAAAAAGTTTACTATATCTCAGCTGAGTTCTTGATCGGTAAACTCTTGTCTAACAACTTGATCAACTTGGGTCTTTACGACGATGTTAAAAAAGAATTGTCAGATGCTGGTAAAGACTTGATCGAAGTAGAAGAAGTGGAATTGGAACCATCACTTGGTAACGGTGGTTTGGGACGTTTGGCGGCCTGCTTTATCGACTCTATCTCAAGCCTTGGTTTGACAGGGGATGGGGTTGGTTTGAACTACCACTTTGGTTTGTTCCAACAAGTCCTTAAAAACAACCAACAAGAAACGATTCCAAACGCATGGTTGACTGACCAAAGCTGGCTCGTTCGTTCAAGCCGTAGCTATCAAGTGCCATTTGCACACTTCACATTGACTTCTACCCTTTATGATATCGATGTCCCTGGTTACAAGATTGATACCAAGAACCGTTTGCGTTTGTTCGACTTGGATTCAGTTGATTCATCTATTATTGAAGATGGTATTAACTTTGACAAGACAGATATCGCTCGTAACTTGACCCTCTTCTTGTACCCAGATGATAGTAACCGTCAAGGGGAATTGCTCCGTATCTTCCAACAATACTTCATGGTATCAAATGGTGCACAATTGATCATCGACGAAGCCATCGAAAAAGGAAGCAACTTGCATGACCTTGCTGACTATGCTGTTGTCCAAATCAACGATACTCACCCATCAATGGTCATCCCTGAATTGATCCGTCTTTTGACAGAACGTGGTATTGGAATGGATGAAGCTATCTCTATCGTTCGTAGCATGACGGCCTACACTAACCACACAATCCTTGCAGAAGCCCTTGAAAAATGGCCACTTGAATTCTTGCAAGAAGTGGTTCCTCACTTGGTTCCAATCATTGAAGAATTGGACCGCCGTGTTCGCGCTGAATACAAAGATCCAGCTGTTCAAATCATCGATGAGAATGATCGCGTACACATGGCACACATGGATATCCACTATGGATTTAGCGTAAACGGGGTAGCAGCACTTCACACAGAAATCTTGAAGAATTCTGAGTTGAAAGCCTTTTACGACATTTACCCTGAAAAATTCAACAACAAAACAAACGGTATCACTTTCCGTCGTTGGCTCATGCATGCTAACCCAACCTTGTCACACTACTTGGATGATATCCTCGGACGTGACTGGCACCATGACGCATCTAAATTGGAAGACCTTCTTTCTTATGAAGATAAAGATGCAGTCAAAGCAAAATTGGAAAACATCAAGTCTCACAACAAACGCAAATTGGCTCGTTTCTTGAAAGACCATCAAGGTGTGGAAATCAATCCAAATTCTATCTTTGATACCCAAATCAAACGTCTTCACGAATACAAACGTCAACAAATGAACGCTTTGTATGTAATCCACAAATACTTGGACATCAAAGCTGGAAATATCCCTGCTCGTCCAATCACTGTTCTCTTTGGTGGTAAAGCAGCTCCTGCCTACACCATTGCACAAGATATCATCCACTTGATCCTTTGCTTGACAGAAGTGATTGCAAACGATCCAGCGGTAGCTCCACACTTGCAAGTTGTTATGGTAGAAAACTACAACGTAACTGCTGCAAGCTACTTGATCCCAGCTAGCGATATTTCTGAGCAAATCTCTCTTGCTTCGAAAGAAGCTTCAGGTACTGGTAACATGAAATTCATGTTGAATGGTGCATTGACACTTGGTACGATGGATGGAGCCAACGTGGAAATCGCTGAATTGGTTGGACGTGACAACATCTACATCTTCGGTGAAGATTCAGAAACTGTTATCGATCTTTATGCCAAATCAGCATACAAATCAGCAGATTTCTATGAACGTGAAGCCATCAAACCATTGGTAGACTTCATCGTCAGCGATGCCGTTCTTGCAGTTGGGAACAAAGAACGCTTGACTCGTCTTCACAATGAATTGATCAACAAAGACTGGTTCATGACTCTTCTTGACTTGGAAGACTACATTGTAACCAAAGAACGCATGTTGGCTGACTACGAAGACCGTGATGCATGGTTGGATCAAGTCATCGTTAACATTGCGAAAGCAGGATTCTTCTCATCTGACCGTACGATCGCTCAGTACAACGAAGATATCTGGCACTTAAACTAATTACTAGTTATTAGACCAAGGTTCTTAGGACCCTGGTCTTTTTTTATAGAATTGGGGGAGGAAATTGGAAAGGACTAGAGATTGGGAGGAGCGTAGCTACAGATGGTGCATGAGTGTGGGAGGAGATTTTCTTTCAATTTGCCCTTGATTTTCATGTTGCTTTCTGAGACAAAGTGAAGGGGACATCGAAAAAAAACGATGTGCTCGTTTTTCGAAATAAAAGGGAATAACCGCCCTCAAAAAATAGCTCTAACTAAGGTCTAGGTAAGGGGTTTCAAGCAATGGATGATTCCTTAAAATTTGTTGTTTTTTTGAATTTTTCCGATATGGCGGGGAAAATATTACATAATTTTTCATTTCAAACTTCAAATCTAATCTATTGGTATAAAAAGATACTTCCCCTTAAAAAGCCTTTCGGTGAAATTTATAAAAAGAGAAAGTGGCTTGAAAACCTTTGAAAATAAAGGTTTTTTCAAGTCTATTTACATATATTTTCAACCAAAAGATGAAGAAGAACTTGAAAGTTTGGCGTTTCAAGTTGTTATATATTTAAAGTAAAATAAAAAATTAAATCGACAAATATTTAAAAATGGTTGATTGTGATACAATAGAGATAACTGAAAGTAGCATATTTTTGCCTCTACAGTGAGATTTTTTTAAACAAAAAGGAGAGTTTTGAAAATGAGAAGCTATCGTGAACATGTTTCGAAGCAGGAAAAATTTTCAATTCGTAAGTTATCAGTTGGTGTTGTTTCATTGGCCATCGCTGGATTGGCTACCGTCAATACCTACGGTGCAGAAGTGAAAGCGGATGAAGCTACAGCCCCTTCTACTGAAGCAACCAGTACAGATACAGCAACAAGCGATGCAGCTGTTGCAACAAGTTCTAAGTTGACATCTACAACTGTGACAGAAGGAAATAAAATAGTTACGACTACTTATGTAGAATCACCGGAACTTGAAAAAGCAAAAGCTGATGCAGCTACAGAAGGTGTGACCGTTACAGAAGAAGCTGAAAAAGTCCAACCATCTATCGCAGCAGCAGAAGCGGATAACAAAGCTCAAACAGCTGAAATCAACACAGTCGTTGAAAACTACAAAAAGGCCAAAGCTGAGTATGAAGCAAAATCTCAAGAAATCACATTGATTGAAAAGAGAAATGCAGAAGCAGAAGCAGCTTACAAGAAACAAGTAGAAGACTACAATTCCCAACAAGCAGCTTATAAAGCAGCCTTAGCAGCATACAATCAGAAAAAAGTAGCTTACGATGCTAAACTAGCAGAAAAAGCAGCAGCGGATAAGGCCAATGCTGAAGCTAAAGCTAAGTATGAAGCAGAAATGGCTGTTTACAATACAGCTAAAGCGCAATATGACAAAGATTTACAAGAATACCAAGCTAAGAAAGCTCAATACGATAAAGATAAAGAAGCTTATGGTAAGTTAGTTGCTAAGAAAGCAGAAGAAGATGCTGCTAAAGCTAAGTATGAAGTTGAGCTTGCAAAATACAATGTAGACCTAGAGCAATACGGCAAAGATTTTGCTACTTATCAAACAAAACTTGCTGAATATCAAACAGCTTTGGCACAGTACAAAGATGCTAAAGCAGCATATGATAAGTACATGAATGATAATGGTTTCCAAGATCTTAAAGATGTAGAAACTGTTCAAGATTTGACCTTCCAACGTGAAGGTGGAGCCATTCATACCATCAATGGCATCAGCGCTTATCTCACTCGTGATGCTCAAGCTCGTTTGAATACAAGCAACGTACATCAGTATGATTCCAATAAATTGGAAGCTTCAGATATTGTAGCAACTAGTCCTTGGGCCAATAATGAAACTGAGTTTATTCAAGTTAAGGAAGGCGATAAATTTGTTGTTACTTATGATAACTTGAATCAGTCAAGCATGCGTGAAAATACGGATATGCATCCGATCAAGCGCGTGATTTACCGCTATGAAATTTTGAGTCTTCCATCAAATGACGGTAAAGGAATTGCAGCTGTTAGCTCAGACCCAACTGTAACACTAACAGTCGGTGCTTCAACAGACCAAAATAAACCAGTTAAAGTTGCTGTAGATGTTGAATTCTATGATGGTAATGGCAATAAGTTTGATTTGACACAGCACAATGCGATTGTAGCGTTGAACTCTCTTAACCACTGGACAGGTGCTTCTTATGTAGATAGTGGGGATAAACCTCGTGCCCTTACAGTAGAAGCCAAGGATAAAAATGGTAACACTGTTCGAGGAACTTGGAATCCATATGCAGATGGTTCATCAATGAGCATTGAAAACAATGCAGTTGTTGTTAAAAATGGAACAGCTGACTTTGGTACTGCTGACGTCACTATCTCTGCTGAAAACCCAATCAAGATTGTGGCACAAAAAGCAACGTGGAATGGTAGTGAATTTACAGTTAGTGAAGAAACTGTTATTGACGCAACTTCAGTCAATGTTTCAGGTGCTGGGAACGGTCACTCTATTGGAACAGATGAGTTCACATTAGATGATAAAGATGATGTTATCGGTTCTTATACGATTGATCCAACTTCAGGACGTATCATCTTTACTCCTAAGAAGAAATTTGAAAATGTAGAGCACCAAGAATCTGTAAATGTTGGAAACAATAAATACATTCCAATTCCAAATTCAAGTGTTTCTTATGATTCTGCTACAAAAGAGGTGACATCATTTAAAGATAACCAATACATTGAACATGGATCTATCTTTAATGGTGAATCTTCAACGACTCTTGAAGGTTGGGATAATCCATCTTCTCCATACCTCTATTATGGTGGAGCAGGCTTGAAGATGGCTGATGGTCACTTGGTATTTACGGCTAATGGAGCTAATGCTGCTGGTCAACCAACAGTATATTGGTTTGCGATTAACTCAAATGTTGGTATTCCAAAAAATCCAGGTGAAGCGCCAAAAGAGCCAACAAAACCAACAGAACCTAAGGCACCAACACCACCAACGATTACAGTGGAAAATCTACCTGCAGAGCCAACGAAACCAGAAGAACCTAAATCACCAACTCCGCCAACAGCACCTAACTACACTGTGATTACGGTCGATGTGGAGGAACCAAAAGCTCCAACTCCACCAAAGGCTCCAACTCCACCAACTCCGGAAGTCGTTCCAAATCCGGTGAAACCGGAAAAAGCTGAAGTGAAATGGCATAAGAATAAAGTGGTAACGGAAACAGATATTCCAACCCCACCAACACCAGTTCCTCCAACTCCACCAACTCCATACAACCCACCAACACCAATTGTTCCACCTACACCAATCGTTCCACCAACTCCAGAGGTTCCAACCGAACCAACTCCTGAAGTTCCGGAACAACCTGTACAACCTGCGCAACCACAAACACCTGCGCTTCCAAATACAGGTACAGAAAGCTCAGCTGCAGCTGTTCTTGCAGGTGCGATGGCTGGATTGCTTGGATTGGGTCTTGCTCGCAAGAAAAAAGAAGATTAATTCTTATTTCTTTCGTTCATTCATCTAAATAAAAAAAGTCAGAAGGCAAGTCCTTCTGGCTTTTTTGATGGAGTGATGACCAAATAGTTGCGAAAAAGGACAGAATAGTTTATGGATAAGGAACAGAAATGGGTTTCAAAGACTAAATGGTGTTGAAATCAAGCAGAATACAAATAAAGGACTAAAATAGAGGGAAATCCGCTATACTAGTTCTGTTCGAATGAAAGTTTATCGGACTTCGTTAGATCTCTAATCATACAGTTGTGATATCTTTTTCATCTTTTGCACCCATTATTTTCCAAATGAATTTCATTTGAACGTATCAGT
>CAJZGQ010000008.1 GCA_916048115.1 uncultured Streptococcus sp.
CTGGTCAAAAAGAGGCCTAAGAGAATATCCTTTTGCTGAATGGACATGAGCAACTGCCAACTGGATTTTTGTTCTTCTTTTGGAATGGGCTCATAGTCTTCCTCGATGCCCCAAAAGGTTAAAAGGGAGACTAGAAATAAGAAAAAGCCAACCAAGAGAAAGACATTGCGCATTCCCAGATTTTCAGCAATGAGTCCCCCAATCAAAGGCCCCATCAAGGTTCCAGCTACGACACCGGTCGACAAGGTCCCTAGGGCATAGCCTGATTGGTCCTTTGATACTTGACTGGCAATCAAGGCTGTACTATTGGGGACAAAGCCTGAAAAGACACCGTTGAGAAAGCGCAAAACCAAGAGCCAAAAGACGGATGGCACAAAGGCGATCCCTCCCATGGTCAGGGTCATAGCAATAGAAGCCCTGAGCATCATGGGTTTTCGACCATAGCGGTCGGCCAGGCTCCCCCAGATAGGAGACATGATCGCAGAGGTTACAGAAGAACTCGCGACGGCAATCCCTGCATAAAAAGGAACAGCCTTGCCCGTAACGCCCAACTCTTCTACAAATAGGGCCATAAACGGCACAACTAACGAAAGGCTAGCTCCGATGAAAAAGCACCCGATCCAGGCAATATATAGATTTTTACGCCAATTGATTTCTCTTGTGATAAAATCATCTTCTTTCTAATTGTTTTAGGGCTGCATCTAATTGGGCATAGAGAGCAGTTAGATCGCCATTATTGTCTAAGACCAGATCTGCATGGGCTCTTTTTTCATCTAGCGGCATTTGAGCAACGATGCGCTCTTTAGCCTGCAGTTCTGATAAGTGGTTGCGTTCCATCAGGCGCTTGAGCTGGGTTTCTTTTGAGACAGCTACCAACCATACAGCCTCAAACCACCCTTCATAGTGCTGCTCGATCAAGAGGGGAATATCCATAAAAAAGAGACCGGATTGAGCAGCTTGTCTGTCTCTCGCATCTGCCAAAGCCTCACGAATGAGCTGGCCTTGGACGCGATTGGACCAGTCTCGTTCACTAGGATTTGAAAAAATCCGTTGACCTAGAGCGACGCGATCCAGTTCTCCACTTTCTGTGAGTATCCCCTTCCCAAAATGGTCTACTAGGACACGGTAAAGGGCCCCTCCTGGAACTTGCAAGTCATGGACCACTCGATCAGCATCAATGACAGGATAACCTTTTTCTTTCAAATAGGAGGTGACAGTGGACTTTCCTGAAGCAATCCCTCCTGTTAATCCGATGATTCTCGTCATCTAGTTCTCCTTTTGACAGTGCGGGCAAAAATGGGTTCCGCGTCCCCCCAGCTGGATTTTCTCAATCGGTGTCCCGCAGCGCAAACACGGCTGACCTGTCTTTCCATAGACCTGGTGTTCCTCCTGCATGGTACCATCCTCTCCAAAAGCATTGCTGTAAGAGCGAATAGTGGAGCCACCTTTTTCGACAGCCTGAGCTAATACGGCGATTGTTTCCTTTCGGATGGCTTTGGCTTCTCTAGCAGTCAAGCTTTGACCCAAACGAGCTGGGTGAACCTTGGCTCGATAAAGGACCTCATCTACATAGATATTGCCCAGACCAGCCACTAATTTTTGGTCTAAAAGAGCTGATTTAATGGGTTTCTTTGATTTTTTAAGAGCTGCTTGGAAGGCTGGTTCTTTAAAATCCGCTTCTGTTGGCTCTGGACCAATTTTTTTCGCCAAAAAATAGCTGTCTATAAACTCAGGCACTAAAACTTCCATGGTCCCAAACTTGCGGACATCTTCATAGACCAGGGTGCTGCCATCAGTAAAATAAAAGAAGACATGGGCGTGCTTGCGAAGAGGAACCACGTCTGGATAAAAGAAATACTTGCCTTCCATCCGCAAATGCGAGATCAAAACCAAATCCGTCAAATAAAACAAGAGGTATTTCCCGCGGCGCCCCATGGCCCGAATTTCTTGACCTGGGAGATCTTGACGAAAAGCATCCAGATCCGTCTGAATCATCTTAGGATACTTTACTTCCACTGATTGGATGGTCTTCCCAAGAATTAATTTCTCAAGACCTCGTCGAACGTTCTCTACTTCTGGTAATTCAGGCATAGAACTCCTTTCAAAAACAAGAAGCAGGCCTTCTGCCCACCTCTTCTTAATATTCTTTTTCGTTGTATCCGAAATCGGCAAGATCCAATTTCTTATCCCGCCAATTTTTCTTGACCTTGACCCAAGTTTCTAGGAAGACCTTGTCCCCTAGCATCAGCTCGATATCCTTACGCGCAAGGGTTCCGATCTTCTTGAGCATGGCGCCACCTTTTCCGATGACAATCCCTTTTTGGCTATCACGTTCCACCATGATGGTCGCACGGATATGAACCTTATCTGTTTCTTCATCCCGCTTCATGGAATCCACTACTACTGCAACAGAGTGGGGAATTTCTTCTCGTGTCAAGTGCAAGACCTTTTCACGGATCATTTCAGAGACCAAGAAACGCTCTGGATGGTCAGTAATCTGATCTGCTGGGAAATATTGGAAACCTTCTTCTAAGTTTTCGCTCAAAATGTCAATCAAACGCGAAACATTGTTTCCTTGAAGGGCTGAAATCGGCACAATTTCCTTGAAATCCATCTGACTACGGAAGTCATCGATTTGCGCCAAGAGTTGGTCAGGGTGGACCTTGTCAATCTTATTGACCACAAGGATGACGGGCACTTTAGCTGCTTTAAGGCGTTCGATGATCATATCATCACCCTTGCCACGCGCTTCATCTGCTGGCACCATAAAGAGTACGGTATCGACTTCCCGAAGGGTACTATAGGCTGACTCCACCATGAAGTCTCCAAGTGCGGTCTTGGGTTTGTGAATCCCTGGGGTATCGATAAAGACGATCTGTTCCTTATCGGTCGTGTAGATTCCCATAATCTTATTGCGCGTTGTTTGCGCTTTGTCACTCATGATGGCAATTTTTTGCCCCATGACGTGGTTCAAAAATGTTGACTTCCCAACATTGGGACGTCCTAATATGGCTACAAAGCCTGATTTAAATGTCATAGTTTCCTTTCACGAGGGCATGCTCCCTCTTATCCAAATACCAAGGCCCAGAATTTGGGCACAAAAATGATCAATCCTGTCACCAAGGCAAAACCTGATACAACGAGGACCGCTCCAGCCGCCATGTCTTTGGCATTCTTTGCCAACATGGAGAAATGGTAGTTACTAGCTAGATCCACCACATTTTCAATGGCTGAATTCATAATTTCAAAAGCAATCACCAAAGTGATGCTGAGCAATAAAAAGAGCCATTCCGTCGCAGAAATCCTAAACACCAAACCAGCAAGCATTGCTACAAGGGCTGATAAGGCGTGCTTGCGCATATTGCGCTCTTCTTTGATCGATGTGAAAATTCCTGTTATCGCAAACTCCAGGCTTGAAGTGAAGTCTCGATTTTTCCATTTTCGCTTATTGTCTTGTGAGTCCATAGGCTGTCAAAATCTCTTCCTGTAAGCCAAACATTTCCTTTTCTTCTTCTGGCGTATAGTGATCATAGCCATTGATGTGAAGAAAACCATGTACTGCCAAAAATCCCATTTCGCGCTCAAAGCTATGGCCATATTCTTCCGCTTGCTCCCGCGCCTTGTCAATTGAAATAAAGAGCTCACCAATATAGGTATCGAATTCCGCCATCATCTCTGCCAATTCTGGATTTTCTGCAAGGTCTTCCTCGTCAAAAGAAATCTCCATCTCTGGCTTGTATTCTAAACTGATGACATCTGTCGGACGATCCGTATCACGGTATTCAAGATTTAGTTCATGACTGCGTTCATTGGTCACAAAAGTCACAGCCATTTCCTTGTCTTCTTTCCCAATTTTTTGAGCAGCAAATTCTAAAATTTCTTGCGTTTGTTTTAAAATTTCGTCAGAGACTTGACCAGTCTCATCTACCATTTCAATATACATCTGGATCACCTCACTATTATCACTTTATTATATCACAAAAACCAGCCTATATACTAGATACAGACTGGTTTTCAATCTTTTTCTTTGCAGGACAATCTTACACCACTGTTTGCTGGATGGCATTCATCTGGGCATAGATCCCGCCTTGTGCGACTAGTTCCTCGTGTCTACCACGCTCCACAATGCGTCCTTCGGATAAGACTAAGATCTGATCCGCATCTTGGATAGTGGACAAGCGATGGGCAATGATAAAGGTGGTCCGGCCCTTTTGCAGGACTGCCATAGCCTTCTGGATGATTTCTTCTGTTTCCGTATCGATGTGAGAGGTTGCCTCATCCAAAATCAGAATTTGCGGATTCATATAGAGCGTCCGCGCAAAGGAAATCAATTGGCGCTCACCACTTGAAAAGGCCGATCCTTTTTCTACGACTGGATGGTCAATTCCCTTTTCAAGGCGCTCTACAAAGGGCCAAGCTCCGACTTTTTTCAAGGCATCTTGGACCGCCTCCCGATCAATGTGATCCTGACTCATGGCCACATTACTAGCAATGGTCCCTGTAAATAGATAAGGATCCTGCAGAACAATCCCCATATGGCTTCGTAGGCTCTCACGAGAGACTTGGCGAATATCTTGACCATCGATCAAAATCGCTCCTTCTTGAGGATCATAAAAACGATAGAGCAGGTTCATAATCGAAGACTTACCCGATCCAGTATGGCCCACCAGAGCGATGGTTTGACCTGGACTAGCCTGAAAGGCAATATCCCGCAGAACTGGCTTGCCTTCTTCATAAGCAAATTGAACGTCGTCAAACACGACTTCTGCCTTTTCTATCTTCAGTTCCGATGCACCATCGGCCTCTAAGGGTTGGTCTAAGAAGGCAAGGACGCGGCTCCCCGTTTCTAAGGATCGGCGAATATTTGGGAATTGACGACTGAGATTGGCCATGAGATCAAATAGATTAATGACATAGTTAATATTGATAAACAAGAAACCAGCCGTCACACCGATATTACCCTCTAGGAAAGAAATCCCAGCGATAGTCAAAATGCCTGCAATCACTAAAAACTTGAGCAATTCCGTCAAGGTCCAAGAAGCGATAGAATCGGCTAAGAGGATTCGATCATTGGCTCCTAACATCTTCTGAGTAGTGGCTTCAAACTCCTCTACCACACCAGGCTCTTGATGATAGAGTTGAATCATACTGGCACCATGCAAGAGTTCATTGACCTGGGTATTGACCTCGCTTCGCGCATCAAAGAAATCCTTCATAGGCTGATCCGTCATGACCTTGTAGAGATACTGGATCCCATAAAAAATTGGAAAGACCAAACACAAGAGAAGGCCCATCATAGGACTCAGATAAAAGAGAATTCCTAGAATAAAGAGGAAACGCACCAAGTAGATGACTAAAATCATACAAGAGTTATAAAACTGGGTCCGCAAGGTCTCCGTATCATTGACAATTCTTGTCGCGATCTTCCCAGCCGGCTTATCATCAAAATAAGAAATAGGCAGTTCTTGCATGACTTGAAAGGCTTGGGCTCTCAGACTAGCGGTTACTTGATTACTTCCATGCAGTAAGATCCGATTGCCCATGTAGCTAATCAGCTGCCCCAGGCTCAAGACCAAGAGATAGAATCCTCCCATCTGAAGCAAGTCCCCTTGTCCGCCACCGTGGGTCAGTGCGGTCAGAGGCCCATCGATCATCTTTTGGAGAAGAAAGGGTGACAATTCAGAAAAAATGGTGGCTAGCAAGAGGCAAATAAAGCCAGCAAGAAAGACAGTTGGATAAAGCGTGATCCTCGATAATAATCGTTTCAATACTTTCATCTTATTCTCCTTCCTGTTTTTGTTGCCGTTGGTATTGTTCATAATACCAGCCCTCTTGAGCTAATAAATCACTAGCCCTGCCTTCTTCTACAATCTGCCCTTGATCCAAGACGATGATCCAATCCGCCTGATGAACTGCAGACAAGCGATGGGAAACAATGATGGTCGTCTTGTCTTTTCGTTCCTTTTGAATCGTGTCAATAATGGCCTGTTCAGTCTTCGCATCCACTGCAGAAAGGGAATCATCTAACAGCAAGAGCTCAGCATCTCTTAAGAATGCACGCGCCAGGGAGATCCGTTGTTTTTGACCACCTGATACAGAGACCCCTTTCTCACCGATCAGGGTGTCCATTCCATGAGACATCCGCTCGAGATCGTCCGCAAAAGCAGCTTGGGCTACTGCTTCCACCAAGTCTTCTTGGCTGGCTCCTTTTTTACCAAGCGCTATATTCTCACGGATAGACTTGGAGAATAAAATATGTTCTTGTGAAACATAACCAATTTTTTCTTCAATCGAGTGTCGCTGATAGTCGACGATCGGTTGCTGGTTGATCAAAAACTCTCCCTCACCAACTGGGTACTGCCGCAAGAATTGTCGAACAAGGGTAGTCTTTCCTGCACCGGTACGACCAACAATCCCAACCGTCTGTCCTTTCTGGATGGTCCAATCAATGCCTGACAGGCTCTTTCGCTCAGCACCAGGATAGCTGAAAGAATAGTCCTTAAACTGTACCAAATCAATCTGCTCTAAATAGTTAGGACCATCCGGCTCCAGATCATCCGTTTCATCAATCACTTCTTTTAATTTTTTATAGGACATTTGCCCTGTCTGGTAGACTAAGATCAGGTCCGCCATCATCCACATAGGCTCAATTAAAAAGACCAAATACAGCTGTAAAGCCAATAACTTGCCAAGACTCAACTGCCCGCTTGCCAGGGACTGGCCTCCAAATAGCAGGAGCAAGATCGTCGAGAATCCAATAAACAACAGGGCTAAAGGTCCAAAAGAATACTGAATAGAGGCAATTTTATCCCCTGTTTTGGATAGACTGGCTGTTTTTTTCTTAAACTGTTTGACCTGCTGGTCCCGTCTACTATAGGCCCGCATGACACGGATCCCTTCGATGGACTCCAAGACTTCATCGTTCAACTGAGCGACCGCTTCCCGGTTTTGCTCAACATACTCCTCCTGCTTTCTACTCAAAAAATAGGTAGAGACAACGAGGAAGATCATGGGAATAAAGGAAATCAAGGTTAATTGCCAAGAAATGAAAAACATGGTCGGAATAATAAAGGCAAACAAGCCACCGCCAAACAGGAGCACCATCATCCCGTAACCAGCCATATCGGCCATCCCATCCACATCTGTCGTAAAGCGCGTCAAGAGATCTCCTGAACGGAATTTCTCAAAAAAGGGACGCCGCATGGCTACTAGCTTACGAAAAGCTTGCTCCTGAAGGGTCGACTTAAAATGGATGGACGACTGAAAAAGGCGCAACTGCCAATAAAAAGCCGTCAAATAGTTAAGGATGGCCGATCCTACCAAGAGGACCATATCCCATACAAAGTTGGATTGTGTCAGCGTCTGCTGACTCAAATGATCCACTAAACGCTGGATAACTTGCGTCGGGATCAATAAGGTATAATCATAAAGAATCAGGACCACAGCAATGCTAATATAGCGCCACTTGCGCTCTCTGATATACTCCCAAATAGCTCTGATCATATATTCTCCTTTTCAAAACGGCACAGAAAAAACCCAAGAAGGAGCTGAGTATGTGCTCAGTCCACACTTGGGCCTTCTGATGCCTCTCACCAATTCAGTTAAGGCAGGTAAAAATGCATACAAAAAACCCAAGACAGACTCCTCCATCTTGGGTTCCATTTATAGTTTACATCGAACTCAACTGAGATTGGAGAAGTTGTGTATTCAATTGTGTCATCAAAACATCTACTTTGTTCATGATGGTTTTCTCCTTTCTCTTTGTTGTTCTAACTTTACCACGTATTTCCTTGCTTGTCAACGTTTTTTTGAAAATTGTTGAAAAAAACAAAATTTTAAGATGGACTCGCAAAAAAAGAAGCCTAGATCTTTTCTAAGCTTCTCTCTTCTGCTATGCTAGTTGCCGGGATTGAACCGGCGACCTCATCCTTACCATGGATGCGCTCTACCGACTGAGCTAAACCAGCAGTACCTATCTACTATATCATGGAGATAGGCCTTTTGTCAATATCCTGACTCATTTTTCTGTCAAATATTCTTCCTTTGTGAGGACATAATGGACTCTCGTCACCATTCGCCCTTCTTCATGCAGATCTAGCATCGCATAAGCTTCTTCGTGGGAAAATTGCATCCCTGCTTTGGCCATCACCCGGCCAGAAGCTGGGTTATCCTTATCATGAACGGCAATGAGTTTGTTCATCCCTAACTGTTCAAAAGCCAAGGCAATGACTGCCTTTGTAGCCTCTGTCGCAAGACCTTGGTTCCAATAGTCTTTATTCAGAACATAGCCGATACTCCCCTTCTTCAAACTAAGATCCAAATCCAGTAAATCAATCGTCCCGATAAATTTTCCATTTTCTTTGAGCTCGATCCCCCATCTTCCAAGTGGGCTCGCTAGGTAAAAGAGGGCAATATTATTACGCGTCTCTTCTAGACTTTGATTGGTTGGAAAAGTGTAGCGCGTAACTGTTTCATCAGAAGCATACTCAAACATAGCCGGTGCATCTTCAAGAGTGACCGGACGCAAGTGCAAGCGCTCAGTCTCTATTTCTAGATAAGCCGCTAACTTCACATATAAATTTTCCATTTGACACTCCTTCTTTAGGGATTAGTTTAGCAAATAACCTAAAGGAAGGCAAGCTCAAATTTTTCTTGCTTTTTAACCCACTTTTCTATACAATAAAATCAATCAAAACAATCAGATAAGGAGTGAAAAGGTCATTGAGTCAAGAGAGCAATCTCATACCAATGGCCTTTTTACACCTAAATCTGAGCAAGGAGGCAAAAATGCTCATTGGAATTCCTAAAGAAATTAAAAACAACGAAAATCGGGTCGGTTTGACACCTGCAGGCGTACAAAGCTTGGTCAAGAAAGGGCATCAAGTTTTAGTAGAAACAAATGCCGGACTTGGTTCTGGCTTTGCAGATGAAGATTACGCCAAACAAGGAGCGACTATTGTTGCGACTGCTGCAGAAGCTTGGACCGCTGAGATGGTGGTCAAAGTCAAAGAACCTCTTACTGAAGAATACGGCTTCCTTCGCGAAGACCTCTTGCTCTTTACCTACTTGCATATGGCTGCCGCACCTGAATTAGCGGACGCTATGGTCTCAGCTAAAACAACTGGGGTGGCCTACGAAACGGTGCGTGACCTTGATGGACAATTGCCACTCTTGGTGCCAATGAGTGAGGTTGCTGGACGGATGGCCGTGCAAATCGGTGCTCACTTCCTGACCAAACAAGAAGGTGGATCAGGGGTCCTCTTAGGTGGGGTGCCAGGTGTTCCTAAAGGGAAAGTTACCATCATCGGTGGTGGGGTCGTTGGAACCCACGCAGCTCGGATCGCCCTTGGACTTGGTGCCCAAGTGACCATCTTAGATATCAGCGCTAAGCGTTTGGCAGTTCTGGAAGATGTCTTTGGTCACCAAATCCAAACCCTTATGTCCAACCCATTTAACATTGAAGCCAGCGTCCATGATGCTGATGTTGTCATCGGTGCTGTCTTGATTCCTGGGGCTAAAGCGCCTAAATTAGTGACAGACGATATGGTTAAACAAATGCGTCCCGGTTCAGTCATCGTGGACGTAGCTGTGGACCAAGGTGGGGTTATTGAAACAGCAGACCGTGTCACAACGCATACGGAGCCAGTTTACGAAAAGCATGGCGTGCTCCATTATGCCGTTGCCAATATCCCAGGGGCTGTCGCTCGTACCTCTACTATCGCCCTTACCAATGTGACCCTTCCTTATGTCGAATCCCTAGCTGACAATGGCTTCCACAAGGCAATTGCCCTCGACGAAGGCCTGCGCCAAGGGGTCACCACTTACCAAGGTCACATCACAAGCCAACCCGTTGCTACCGGTTTAGAGCGTGACTTCACACCAATTGATGAATTGGTTTAATTTCTAACATAAAAAAGGCAAAGATCTGATGATCTTTGCCTCAGAACGAAGACAAACGTCATTTTTGGCGTTTGTCTTTTTGTATTTTCGAAACTATTTACTTTATCATCCGGTATTTCCATCCAAAAATCTGATTTAGGGCAAAATAAAAAGGGATATTCGCTATCCATTTCACCAATTTTTTGATATTTAAACATGCCAAAGTAAGCCCAACCTTATCCTCCATTTTGGACTTCCCTTTTTCTCTAGTGTATCTCAAGTTATGATATTCCTTTGCAGTCCCAAAGAGTCGCTCAATTGTTTCTTTGCGCTTCTTATAAAGCTCCTTCATCCCTCTTTGGTGGCGAATCTCTTCACAAAATTCAAGATCATCTTTCCATACATGTCTCGTGATTACTTTTTGGTGGTTTTGACTCTGGGTACAAACGGATAATAGGGGACAAGAAGCACATACTTTGTGATTACTCTTATACTCACGATAACCTTCTCGAGTCGTCGTGCGATAGCTTAACACTTGATTCTCTGGACAGAGGTAACAGTCATAGAAAGTATCATAAACAAAATCATTGGGTCTTAAGTTCCCCTTTACTACCTTTGGACGAGTATAAGGGAAGACAGGGATGATATTTCGCTCTAATAAATAATGGGCAATAGCTGGGGTCTTATAGCCTGAATCCGCAATAATATAGTGTGGGGAGAAGGGTTCTAACTTTGAAAAAAGAGCAGGAAAGGCCTGACTATCATGCACATTTCCTGCCTCAACCGTATAAGCCACAGCCCAACCATGCTTATCACAAGCTACTTGGGCAGAATAGGCAAATACTTCCTTGTGTTCACCCTTGTGGAACCAACCACTCTCAGGATCTGTCGTTGAGATTTTCTTTTCTTTAGCCTCGCTTTCTTTTACGGGCTTTAAGGACTTTTTTTCGTGTTTCCTCCTATCTAAATCAATCTCAACTTCCAATTGTTCACTCATAAATTTAGCTTGTTGGTCAACTATTTCCTTACGATATTTGTGACTGTTAGCTGCCGCTTTGATGTGGGTACCATCCACAAATAGTTCAGAAGGATCAATTAAGCCAGCACATAAAGCTTGATTGAGCACTTGCGAAAATATCTCAGAAATCAGTTCTCTATCTTGAAAACGACGGCTGTAATTCTTTCCATAGGTGGTAAAATGAGGGATCTTGTCATCTAAGGTTAGTCCAAGAAACCAACGATAGGCAACGTTTACTTCAATGTCTTTAATGGTTTGGCGCATGGAGCGAATACCATAGAAACATTTAATCAAAGGAATTTTGACTAGCATGACAGGATCGAGACTGGGACGACCATTATCTGGACTATAGGTGTCTTCTACCAAGTCATAGATAAAATCAAAATCAACCTCTGAATCCACTTGTCGAAGAAAGTGATCTTCTGGGACCAATTCGTCTATCGTATAGAAGCCATATTGTCGGCGATTATAATCTGGTTTTTCTTTGTGAAACATAGGGAACACCTCACAATTCTTCTTATCTCTATTATACGACTTTACACAAAGAAAACAGGATGTCCATTGAGAGAGAAATGTACCAAAGCAAAAGAAGGAAAAAATCGACGTTTGAATATTAATCCAACCTGGGAATATATAAAAATAAAAGCGAATGAAAAGATAGAAAGCAAAGAAACAGCCTCATACTATGCGCAGCGAAAGATAGATGTCGAAACAGTTTTTGGAAACATTAAACAAAATATGAAATTTAAAAGATTCCATGTCCGAGGAGCTGAAAAAATTTTTAAGGAAATGGGACTTGTATTTCTTGCGCACAATTTTAGGAAATTAGTAACTAGAGTAAGGAAATATGAGGGAAAAACAATCATACAAAACCAAATATAGGGGGAAAATCCTCTATATTTCATCCAAAAAAAACAAAAATCGAAGACATCTTTCACGGGTGCCTTCGATTTTTTGGTTCAAAAGGGACTAATGGGTCAGCCCCCTCAAAATTACCAGAGATTAAGCTCAGCCAGATATAAGGACTCCAGCCTTACTTTCTACGCAACAACGCCACACACTCCACATGCCTTGAGTGGGCAAAAAAGATGTCGCACCCCACTGGTATCCCCTTGGCGGAAGCCCATATTTCTGAAACAGTCGCCTGGATAGGCTATTTTTCATTGATTTGGTGCCTGCTTTTGCGTTACAATCCAAGTAATTGTAAGCAATAAAGCCTTCAAAAGCATGTTGTCCTCTTGAAGGCTTTATTCGGTACAACTTTAAAATTGGTTTACTTATCTTTATCTTCCTCTCTAAGATACTTAACTAGCCCCGGATAATTGCTTATCCTTACAGTTCGGATCAATTAGAATTAGCCGAAAACGGCGGCGAAGAAACGAACCACCGAGAAGCACCGCCGCATTGCCGAGCTTGATACCCTCATTGAACGACTGTATGCGGACCGGAAAAGGCGCGGTTGACCGCCTTGCCCTCAAAGGCTTAGGGGCATATCAACTATATATTGGGGCCGAGTGCCGTTACTTTAACACCGCCGCTAGCCATGAGCTTATGCTTCCTTTAGGACACTGTCCCAACAGACACTTTTTAAAGTATGCTGCACTAATCCTTATTTTTCACAGCATAGCGCAATGACAGACAGCCATGTTCTGCATTCTCTGTTCCCTGCAATTCCAAATTAACTTTTTCAGATAACAGAAGGTTATCAAATAGTTGTTTTTCTTTATTACCTACAAAACATGGTGATATCACAAGACTGATTTCATCAATAAGTCCGTTTTCTAATAATTTGTTGGTTAATCCACCGCCACTGTCTGTCCGCATGTATTTACACCCATATTGCTCATGCAGGATCTGAAAGGCTTTTTCATAGTCCACATGATCATTTCCTGACACAATATATGGGTAATGCCTTTCCTCCAAATAATTCAAATATTCCTTCGGAGTGGCAGTTGATACCAGAATGACAATTTCCTTCAGATATCCAAGATTTCTTAAGCAATGAAGACTTCTCAAGATACCTCTGCTGTCAGGTATGACTCCTATTGGTCTGGGGTCCTCCGGGCTTGTTATGATTTTCTCAAAATCAGCCTCTGTTTCAGCAGGATATTTTTCAAATGCAGTAAAAACAGTATTGGACCCAAACAGCACCGCATCCGAATGAATTCCCCCGGCAACCTGGTAGTAAACTTCCGGATTATCAAAGCCTTTAATGCGGCCATCAAGGCTAATTTGTGTGTGCATAATTATCTTTGGTTTCATATTTTTCAATCCTCCTTTTTGATAGTAGAATATCATAATACACTGACAGCTGTATGTCAGCAGGGGATATGAAACCTTACAAAAAATACATAACAGACCAATCGCTTTCTCTAAATCAAGTTTAGGCAGTGATTCGTAATTTGTGCCAGGTGTTTACGGGTTATGCATTTTAATTCATCAGGTTGGACTATTTCAATGCCTGATCCATATTCAATCAGCTGCTTGCTCAATATCTCAAAGGAATCTGTCTGGAATTCGATTTCCATTTTACTTCCCAAATCGGTTTCTTCAAGGAAGCCGAGAGAATACCTGTTCTTGATAGAATTGTATGTCTCCCCTTTTTCAGCTCTAAGAATTACATTATATAGTTTTTTATATGAAAGCATTTGTTTTAATATTTGTTCCAAAGAGCCATCATGGCTTTGACAGAGCTCTTCTTCTATGCAAATGCTTTTAATCCGATCCACACGAAAATTCCTATATTCATTTCTTAGCCTGCAAAACCGATTAAGTACCAGTTCTGTTCATAAAACCCCAGTGATATAGGCTCTATCATTCTGCTTTCCGGTTCTTGCCCTCCTGATGCAGGATATTGAATTGATATTACCCTTTTATTGCAGATTGCAGTCTGAATTGCTGCAATAACGTTATCCGCCAATGTATTTTTCTGTCCAGATGTGCTGTACACGTTAATACTGTTCTCCAACTCCTGTGCATAGTTTTTTTCACCATGCTTCAAAATAGATTTGATTTTATACATAGCTGAATCAAAATCCTTTATAAATGATTCATCTCCATGGCAATTTAAAAATTTCCCTGCTGTAATCAATGCACCCACTTCCGCCGCTGTAAACATTACCGGCGGAAGTAGGAAGCCCTCTACAAGAAAATATCCTTTTCCGGCCTCAGATCCAATTGGTATTCCGGCTTCTTCAAGTGTCCGGATATCTCTGTAAACTGTCCTTAAGCTTATATTAAATCGCTGTGCAATTTCTTTGGCAGGAATTATTTTTTTTGATTGCAGCTGAATAAGAATAGAGGTTACTCTGTTAATCCTGTTCAAATTTTATTCCTCCTCTGTGACTTCCATAAAAAGTATATCCTATGCGTTCTTAAGCTAGCTGCTGTTAGTGCTTCTCATTGCACCCTGGTTATAAAAGCCATACTCACAAACCTCTTCACCAAAACTCTTTACATCTCTAATATAGAACTCTATCTAGCGAACTTTTAGAAAAGATATAAAACATCAGAGTATGGACAGTTGCGGATGTACTTCAGAAAAGATTAGATGTCTAAAAAGCTTGTAGTTAAAGCTTTTTAGACATCTAAATCTAGGTACTAAAACAATTCATCCAGTAAAATATAATATTTTATTTTCTCCCAATCAGGCTTGATCCCCAGTAAGTCAAAAAATAGCTCGACATACTGTTCTTCCCCGATATCCTCCCTGATCGACCGGACGCAGAAGGCAATGTCATACCACTTGTCCGCCCTGCCGCTTCTCCCAAGATCAATAAAGCCACTTACTTTGCCATCTTTCACAAAGATGTTGCTGTCTCCCAGGTCGCCGTGGGAAAAGACAAGTTCCTCTTCGGGCTTTTCCGTCTTTAAAAAATCATACAGCTCGCGCGGATCTTTAAATGGAGTGTCTTCTTCCCAGTTTTCGCAATCCACATCGGCCAGATCGTTATTCAGTAAGTAATCCAATTCGGCTAAGCGGCTGTCTAAGCTATTCGTATAGGGACAATCCGATATGTCGATGGAGTGAAAGAGCCTGATGCACTCCGCATACAGCTCGATAATCTTTTCAGGGCTTTGTTCATCTTCATACTCTTCCGAGCAAAGGACGCCATCGGCCTCACTCATGAGCAGATTGCTCCAGCCATCATGCCGTTCAAAGTGCAGGACCTTTGGAACAGGCAGCTTTCCTTCCAGCCATAGCATCATGTCCTTTTCCCGTTCCACATCATAGGTGGTCCCTTTATACCGGCTGTCCGTCATTTTTAAATATAGGTTTTCATTTTCTCCCACCAGCTTATATACCTTAGCAGGAGACATTCCTTCCGTATCTTTTACGCAGCGGTATTTTTCGATCAGTTTTTTCAATTCCGGTGATATTCTCATTTTAGCCATTTATTATTTCCTTCCTCTTTTCTACAGTATTTAAAGATACCCCAAGAAGCTAATTATAACAAGACGAACTCCAATTCACTGTTCCTTGCATTCTAAAACCTTAAATACCAGAAAACAGCTTAGATAGTAGTGGAAAGACCTCTATTTTTCATATAGGAGCTACTTTTGGGTCAGCCCCTTTCTTTTATTCTTCTTCCACATCCGGTTTTTCTTTGAGCACTGGATTTGGGATGGGCTCGTAGGCCCGGATAATCTCTGCTACTACTGGATGACGAACGACATCCTTAGCAGAGAAATGCACAAAGTCAATTTGAGAAATGTTCTTCAATTTCTCCTGAGCATCAATCAAGCCTGATTTGACATTTCGAGGAAGGTCAATCTGGCTGGTATCTCCATTGACAATCATCTTAGAGTTAAAACCAAGACGGGTCAAAAACATCTTCATCTGCATGATGGTGGTATTTTGCGCTTCATCGAGGATGACAAAGGCATCGTCCAAGGTCCGCCCCCGCATATAAGCCAAAGGCGCAATCTCGATAATCTCCCGCTCCATCATCCGAGTTGTTTGGTCTTTCCCTAAAATCTGGTAGAGAGCATCATAGACCGGTCGTAGATAAGGGTCAACTTTTTCTTTGAGATCCCCTGGTAGGAAACCAAGGCTCTCTCCAGCTTCAACAGCAGGACGCGTCAAAATGATCCGCTTGACTTGACCACGCTTGAGTGCAGTCACAGCCAAGGTCACTGCTAGGAAGGTTTTCCCAGTCCCCGCTGGTCCAATCCCAAAAGTGACATCATGGTTCTTGACACTATCGACATAGATCTTTTGACCAAGTGTTTTAACCCGAATGGGCTTGCCGTAACTATCCTTGATAATCTCTTCTT
The DNA here is from genome assembly GCA_916048115.1 of uncultured Streptococcus sp. Lineage (GTDB taxonomy): Bacteria > Bacillota > Bacilli > Lactobacillales > Streptococcaceae > Streptococcus. The sequence continues at coordinate 16,175 of CAJZGQ010000008.1, forward strand.
CATAGAGAGCGATGAACTTATCCAATTCCCCATTTCTCACCATGGTAATGGCGGTCACCACGTCTGGCGTACCAATGGTCATGCCACGGTTGACGAGGACCAAAAGAGCCTGGATGACTTGACGAACCTGCTCGCGGTTTTCTTCTTCCCCAATGATTTGGACGATTTCTGTCCGGGCATGAATAGTCACCCCAAATTCTTGCTCCATCAAACGGAGATGGCGTTCGTTAGATCCAAACAAATGAAAGAGATCGTCTGGATGCGTTAATGTAATTTCAACTGAATGTTCTTGCAAATAAAGAACCTCTCTACCTGTGTTTTTCTATTATTATAACAAAGAGGCCGAGAAAAAACCATCCTCGACCTGTCCTTTTCTAGTGGGCTTGGTATTCTTCCCAAATCGCATCAAAATCGCCAAGATTAAAGGAAAAGCTGGCATGCTCTTCTAGATAGCGACTGACCTCATCGAAGTCATCTGTATGCTTGGGAAAAGCAGACTCGTGAAATGCAAGATCTGCTAGAATGGCCTTAGGAGCATTACTTTTAGGATTGCGCTCCGTCATCAACCAAGTATAAAACGATTTTCGCATAAGCCTCCTCTTAGATTAACTCTGTTCCAAACTGGTCTTGCTTGATTTTTTTGGCCTTCATCAAGCCACCCAAGGCCTTTTTGAACTGGCCTTTTGAAATCCCAAAAGTTGCTTTGATTTCTTCTGGAGAGGACTTATCATTCAAGGTCATAAAGCCTCCATTGGCTTCCAAATAGGTCAAAATCATTTGTGCATCGTTTTCCAACATCTCAAAGGAGCGTGGCTTCAAAGACAAATTCAAGGTCCGATCCACCTCACGAAATCCAATGACGCGGGCATTTACGACCTCTCCCAAACGAGGTTCTGCATAGCGCTCACTTGGATGAATAAAGCCCAGCATATTGTTCTCTGGAAGGTAAACAAAAGTTCCAGACAATTTCAAGCGGTAGACAATGGCTGGCCAGTTTTGGTTTTGCATATTGTTGTAAGCTGGACGAGCCAAACGCTGGAAATCTTCCTGGTAGGCTAAGATCCCCCAAATCCGATCTTTCTTATCGACTTCTAAGCGAATATAGAGACGATCGCCCTTTTTAGGCCATAGATCTTTGATCTCCGGTAGGATATCTAGTGAGACAACAATCTGCTTATCTGGAAGCCCTGTATCCACAAAGACCCCCAGGTCCTTGCGCACTTCTGTGACCGTCCCCCAACCAAAGCTTTCTTGAGTTGCAGTGACTTCAAGTGTCGTGAGTCGGAGCTTTTGCTTCATATCCGCATAGGCAAAGCCCTTAACACTTTCTCCGACTTGATGCGGGCCTTCTGCTTTATCAAGTGCGTAGGTTTGGCCATCTTTTTGAACAAAATAGAAGCGATCATTTTCATCAATGACCATTCCCATGATGTAGCTTGCTAGATTCGTATTCATGTTTCCTTCTTTCCTCTTGCCTCTTCACAAGAATAATGGAAATAAAACCCAGCCAGCAGTGCCAACTGAGTCTTTCTTTCCTGTAATGGTTGGGATAGATTAAACTTCCATCAATTCTTTTTCTTTGTGAGCTGTCATTTCATCTACATGCTTAACAGCGTCATCCGTAACTTTTTGAATCTCTTTTTCAAGACCTTTCAATTCATCTTCTGTGATTTCTTTTGCTTTTTCTTGTTTCTTCGCTTCATCCATAGCATCACGACGGATGTTACGGATCGCTACTTTAGCATTTTCACCCACTTTTTTCACTTCTTTTGCCAAGTCACGACGAGTTTCTTCTGTCAAAGCTGGGATAACCAAGCGGATAACAGATCCATCGTTGGCTGGAGTGATACCAAGGTCAGAAGCATTGATGCTGTGCTCGATGTCTTTCAAAGATGATTTATCAAATGGTGTGATCAACAAGACACGTGCTTCTGGAATAGTGATAGATGCCAATTGGTTCAAAGGAGTCTCTACTCCGTAGTATTCTACGAAAATACGATCCAAAAGACTTGCATTTGCACGTCCAGCACGGATGCTACCAAATTCACGTCCCAAACTTTGGTGAGACTGGGTCATTCTTTCTTTTGCTTTTTCTACGATTGGGTTTGCCATAATCTTCCTCTATTTTCTATTATTTTTCTACGTTATTTGATACGGTTGTACCGATATTTTCACCAAAGACAACGCGTTTGATATTGCCTGGTTCATTCATATTAAAGACAACCAAGTCAATGTCGTTGTCCATGGAGAGAGTAGAGGCCGTTGAGTCCATGATGCGAAGACCTTTGTTGATCACATCACGGTGAGTCAATTCCTCAAATTTCACAGCTGAAGCATCTTTTTTCGGATCGGCATTGTAAACACCATCGACCCCATTTTTGGCCATGAGAATGGCATCTGCTTCAATCTCAGCTGCACGAAGGGCTGCGGTCGTATCTGTTGAGAAGTAAGGAGAACCGATCCCTGCACCAAAGATCACGATCCGATCTTTTTCGAGGTGACGAAGGGCACGACCACGGATATAAGGTTCTGCGACTTGTTGCATAGCAATCGCAGTTTGAACACGGGTATCCACGCCAACTTGTTGAAGCGAATCAGCCATCACAAGGG